>JASKKT010000033.1 GCA_030154025.1 Methanolobus sp. | reverse complement strand
CCCATGCTCAGGTGAGTGGTTATTCCCCTGGCAAAAAAGAACTGCTTACTTCTGTAGATATAGGCCTTGTGATGTGGAAATGGAGGTATTTCCTCCTTTTTTCCATTGACCATCAGATACTTCAATTGAAAAACACCAGACCTTACTTCTTAGTGACTGACACTTTCTGCGGAATAACCCCGTCAAAGACGAACTCTCCATTGGAATTGGATGTCAGGCTGCTTATCTCAAGCCCGGGAACAACGGTATATATCCTGGGGAAGTATTCTTCCATCGTGCTTACACTTTCTTCCTCCAGGTACTTGTCCGACAATGGGACAGGGCCAAGATAGAACGATTCAGGATTCCCGTTCAACTGGTTATTTACAACACTGACCCTTCCTTTACTATAGATGTTCAGGCTGTCCGGCAGTGGAAGGGGAACATCATCCGCAACATCAGAATAGAGATCTGTTTTGAGCCTGCCTATATCAGCTTTGCTTGAACCTTCCATGGTCCCATCCGGCAGGACCTTCACCTGAAGATCGTCAAACCACCAGAATCCTGGTGCAAGCTCATTCAACAATGCCGTTGCTTCCTCATTGGTTAAAGTGAACTCCTTACGCTCATATTCAGAGAACTCAAAATCATAGTCGTGTATTGACTTCTTTTCAGCGTTCTTCTTGTACTCTTCCAGCTCTTCACCGGTCATGCCTTCGTATTCCACCTGGATGCCTGTCTTTTGCAGGGCACTCAGATAGTCCTCGTGAGTGTAACGCACACCCAGGTCCTTAGGTCCCAGCAATGAAAAACTTGCATAGGCTCCGAAGAGACTACCCAGGATCAGTACGCCAGCCACTGCAAATACATACTTTGTCTTACCTTTGTCTTCGCTCATTGTATCGCCCTTTATTAACATAATGATTGAAATATAATTGCTGCTTTATCTATTTAAATCGTGTTGCATCATTTAAGCTACTGTTATTCAAAAACTGTGCATCCTGATGGACCATCAGCAGATCATGCACACTTACAATATTATAAGCCAGAATAAATGCTTTGCTATCTTGAATCGGGGACTTGTCCAATATTTCGTCACTGGTGGCAAGATGCCTGTGTTGGCTGAGCATTCCAGATAATGATGCTCAAAACCTCTAAATACAACTTTCTACAGATAAAAACCAGGAGATCATATAGTGGTTTCATCAACACTTATCATTGTGGCAAGCCTGCTCGCATTCGCGGCAATCCACAGCATTGTGGCAAGCCTGCGCTTTAAGCGTTTTCTCAGGCGACACCTTGGACCCAGGGTGGATACACTGTATATGCCTGCGTTCAGTATCATGGCAGTGCTGACTTTATTGCCGCTTGCATATGTCCTTTATAAGAACCCGGGACCTTTCCTTTACATAGTACCCTCCCCCTGGCGCTGGCTGATGATAGGCGGACAACTGGCTGCGGCCATAGTAGCTCCCATGGCTTTCCGGGATGCTCCCCACAGGTTCAGGGTAAGCTCACAGTTATCCATACCCGGGACAGCTGAAGCAGGCCATCTTGATATCCGGGGCGTTTATCGCCGGGTGAGGGACCCCTTCCTGCTCTCCGGACTGGTCATAATGTGGCTCACACCTTTCATGACAGTCAACCTGCTCATCATCTACATTTTAACGACCGTATACCTGTACCTGGGATCACTGCACTGGGAAAGCCGACTGGTGGCACAGTTCGGGGATGAGTACAGAGAGTACCAGAAACGCGTACACAGGATAATTCCCCGGCTTAACTAAAGAAGATAAAATATTTTTTCACATTTATTTCATCCATTATCGCAATGTGAACATGCATTATAGAAAGAAGTCATTGCATATCAAAAACATATTTATGCGTTTAGACAATACTAATCATATATGAAAAATAATATATTATTATTACTTGTCTTGTTTTTTGTTTTGACACCAATACCAACTGCTTTTGCAGAATACGACCATAATGATGTCAAAAAGATAATCCATGAAGCTGCAAAAGAGATTAAGCCTGATCTCACAGAAAGTGGATTATGGTATGCAGGAGACGCCGAGCGTATTGGTCTTCTTAGTTTCTCAGATTATGGGCCTTTAGCATCTGACATGCAAAACATCGATTATTGGGACATGGATAAAAGGCTGGCCTTTGGAGAATTCCCAGGACAGATGGTAAGCAGCAGTATAATGTTTTCAGCCCCCACTCCGGATGGACACAGGGTTGTTGTGCAAATAGACGGCTACGATCTTCCTTTATCAGAGATCCGGCCGGTAGCTGAAAATGTATTCATCGTGCTTGTGGAGCGTTCTGTTGAGAGCGGAGCAGTAGGCCAGAGCCAGAGTAGCACATATGAACAGCAAACTGATGAATACTCCGGGGAATTGGCCCCTGGTCTTACAGACACAGGAAATACAGTCGTTGATTCCGGAGAGCTGACAGGCCAGTATGATGATACCGGGCCTATAGAATCCAGTTTCATGGAACATGAGAACAACGCGGGCAAGATAGATGAACTATTTTCCATCTACAGCTTGCTGGAAAATGAAAAACTTGTTCAGAATAAAGGTGAACTTCCTATCGAGGATATCAGTCAAAAAGACATCGAAAGTTATCAGAGTGTCAATATGAACTATGTACTGCCTGATGAATTTGTATCATCTATACAAACCCAGGCAAAGATCATTGATATGATAAGGAAAGCGAGTTCTGAAGACATTGACAGAATAAATGGGATGGACCTGAGTGAAGTACAGGATATTGAGGCAAACAGGGGAATAATCAAACAGGCTTTCGTACATGATTTCACTTTGGATGAAGAAAAACCTGTTGAGATATCCGGCGGGGTGGACTATGATGGCAAGGACAGACTTGCAGACAAGCTTGATGAGATCATGACCCTTGAAAAAATAGACAAGACTACAACAGATCTCCTGAAAAAGATGAAGACAGGGCACGAAGCAGCATCCTTCTTTTCAGACGACTATTCCAACTCGAAGTTATCACAGACCTTTAAAGACATAGACAGGATCAAGAGTGTAAAAGATGAAGTGGATAAATATGTGGGAGCTTACAACGATTATGAAAAGCTCAGCGAGATGAAGGGAACTTCAGGCACAAGTGTAAAAGCTCTTTATGTGGTTGCAAAGACAGGGCAGGAAGTTGCCGGCAAGGTTCCTGTGGTCGGTGAGTTCATAAAAAAAGAAATGGAAATGGTCGAAAAGATTGTAATGGTAATGCCCGAACTTGACGATGCTATAAAGAACAGTGACTTAAGACAAGGCAAAATAACGAACGGTGGCATCGGGACTTCCACACCAAATGCTTTCCTGAGTAAATATGGAACGAGAAAACAAACTTCAGACGGGCCTGTCTACTCCATGCCCTATACTGATGAAAAGGGTAAAACACATGAGATAAACCCCGACCTGTGGATCAAAGTCACGGTTAAGGGGGAGACATACTACGTACCTACGGATGAGGACGAGAAACCAATTGGTGACGTTGCTATAAAAGACATTGGAAATAGCTGGAAGCCCTGGAAATGGGATAATTGCCAGGTAGTCAAACGTACTGATCCCAATGTCACCTACAACAATGGGGAGGAATACGACCTATGAAAAAAAGAACAATAGCAATTATAGGAATTGTAGTTCTATTTCTCCTGTTCTCAGGTGGAGATGATACCAGTTCCACAGACAGTACTAAGGATGAATGGTCTCCGATGATATCCAATGCATATGACGTGGACTCAGCAGCCAGTATGTCCATATATGAGTCTCTCGCTTTTCAAGGCATTGATGATGCAACTGTGGAAGTTACTCCTCGACAGGTATTCATCAAATATGACCAGCCACATGTAAAGTCAGATTCTGATGCTCTCCTGACATGGTTCTATATAATGGGCGTTGCAGCTGAAAACGCTCCCGGTACAGATGAGATTATCATACAGATGTATGCAGGCAGAGAATCCCTCTTTGAAGTAAACGTGCTTACTGAAGATGTCCAGGACTTTCTGGAATATCGCATAACTTTGGACGAGTTCAGAACAAAGGTGCATGTAAGAGCAATAATGTAAGCCTAAGGTGTTGTCAGCTGTAAATAATCCATAAAGTAGGGGTATAGCTATTGGTGTCTTCTATCCCTCTAACTATTTTTGGATAAGCAATAGGACCGGCATCTCCGACTGGAAGGCTGCATGAGCTTTGTAGGAGGATACAGTATGATATTCTATGAATCCGAGGGCAGTGCAAACGAACTTTTTATATCGATCCACCTCATTTAACATTGGTGAGCGGCTTGGATTTAGATGTGAAAGATGCTTAATTTACATTCAAGTCCCTTCCGTAAAGGAGGAATAGTTAACTTACTTTGATCATAATCACGCAAATGAATACATTTCTGGAGAATCAATGACAATCGATGAAACCATAAAGGTTCTCCTCAAAGAACTAGGAGAAACAAAGCTTGTCTGCGTTACCAAGACAGTGGAGCCTGCAATGATAAACGAAGCCATCAGGGCCGGAGCTACGATCATAGGAGAGAACCGGGTCCAGGAGCTAGAGAGCAAGATTGACGAGCTCCTGCCTTCAGAGAGGCATCTTATTGGGCACTTACAGACCAATAAGGTCAGAAAGGCAGTTCAGCTCTTCGATGTCATAGAATCTGTGGATTCCCTGAAACTGATACAGGAAATTGACAGGAGGTCCGGGTCCCTGGGAAAGGTACAAAAAATCTTCCTGCAGGTCAACATCGGCGAAGAGCCGCAGAAGTTCGGCTTTGCAGATGGAGAGCTCGGGCAAGTGCTGGCAGAGGTCCGGTCACTCCATTACGTCAGGGTGGAAGGACTCATGTGCATGGCCCCTTTTGTGCAAGCTGAAGAGACCAGGCCATATTTCAGAAGAATGAGAATGCTCTTCGAGGACATGAAAAAGATATGGGAGGATGCAGGTAACATCGATATCCGGGAGCTGTCAATGGGAATGTCCGGGGATTACAGGGTTGCCATCGAGGAAGGGGCTACAATGGTAAGGCTTGGCTCTTCCATTTTCGGGGACAGGGAGTACTGAACGGTCCCCGGGTTATTACAATCCTGCGCATCTCAGTTGGCATCAGCCTGTAACATGGGCCTTACATCCATTAGGGTCACCGCTACTGCATCTTTCAAATAATGTTCATACAGACAGCAGCAGTCTTTAGACAAGATGAACACCCGCCTGCTGCTTCTTCCTCTTCACCCTTCCTTCTTACTACGGGGCCTGCAGGCTTTATTATCTGCCCCTCCCACAATGCATTTCAGGGTGGGATAGAAAACAGATGCATCATCTCCACTCAGTCAGATATCATTTACAGGAATGGAGTTATTCTTGTAGTGTTCACAAAGCTCCCTGGCCCATTCCACCGCACTTGGACTGCAGCACATGAGCTGGTTGTTGTCGTATTCTCCCGTATTCAGGAAAAGCCTGAAAAACGCGCAATGGTCATTGTGGCCAAAGGAGACGAAGTCCATTACATCATTATACACAAGAAGGTGAAACTTCCCACTGGAAAGGAGTTTTCTGAATTCATCTGCATAATTTGACCTTATTATCTCAAAGAGCCCTTTACTTACAATGACTGTCACCTGCACCCCCCTGTCTGTCCACGCATTGTATATTTCGGGGAAATTAGGATAGAGAAATGTAACCACGATTATCAGGGACTTTGAAGCTTTACATTGCTCAAAGAACTCTTCATTGATATCGTAAAGGTTCACCAGGCGGGGTATTATCACTTTACAGACGCCAAGGTCACGCATGCGGTTCAGCAGGTGCGGGGGAACGAATTCCAGCTTGTGCTTTCCCCAGTAGTTTATATCACAATCAAGAGTATCCACAACACCCAGCAAAGGCTTCATCTTTTCCGTAAGCATTCTGCCGACCGATGTCAGTTCGTAGGCATCGTCCGACTGTGCGATCAGATAATGAGTCTCAAGTAAGCGCAACTGGGGAAGCAGCGACTGCCGCGGGGAATCAAAGGACCTTAGGAGAGCTTCCATGTCCATGGGGCCATCCTGCAGAAGAAGAAGTATATTTTTTCTCCTCTCTGACTTGAATAAGAGATCAAGTAAGGGTTTTTTCATACATACCATATCCTGTCAGATGTCGTCAATCTAGGATTGCTTAAGACCAAATATACAGTCAGGACACCTAAAAGAACTAATGTTATATAGCCACTGCTCTTGTTACTTTAAAGCTTGATATGAAATTACAAGCTCATTGAAATAACAGTTCTGAACGAAAGATTACACTGTTCGTATATTTAAGATTTAAAAAGCTTTTATGCGGACAATGTCTGGCAGGATACTGCGAGTTTGGGACGCCCGGAAATCAAGCAAAGAGTCGGGATATTTCTGGTTAGTTCAGGAGAGAGGCACTTTTTGCATCCTTATAGTTCATTAACGGGTTGTGAGCCTTTCATATAATGATCGAAAAGTTCCTTTCCCCACTGGAGAGCATACGGGTTTGAGCAGAGCATGTGATTGATATCAACGTGCTTATCATTGGTCAGCAAGCGCAGTAGCAGACGATGATCGTTGAATGCAACTACCTGAATACCCATTTCCCCAGGATAGACATAAAGATGGAATGATTCACTTTTGAGGAGCTCGCCAAATATGTCTGCATGGTAGATACGCATTGTTTCAATTACTTCCGGAGTAGTGATTGTATATAAGCTGACACCTTTTTGGTTCATTTCAGGGAAAACTCTGAGATAGTTCGGATGGAAAAAAGAGGTTATCACATAGAAAGCCTTGGACTCGAAAGTCGTCCGGACGACTTACTGGTTAAGCTGGTATGACTCGGCGAGGGTCAGGTTCACCTCCTGGCATTTCCCTACCTCCCGTATCCGTTCAAAAAGGTGAGGTGTCATTTTGTCAATAACTATTCTTCCAAGGGAGTCAATTCATAAATGTCATTTGAGCCGCTAACCAGATAATGCTCTTCCAGGATCCTCACCTGGGGAAGCAGAGCTGGTCTTGCCACTTCCAGTAGCTCTGTCATTTCCATGGGCCGTCCTGCAAAAGCAAAAGCATGTTCTTTCTTTTCTCAGCTGTCCCTTTTGGTACCACATTGAGTTTATGTGCGCTGCTGATACTTAAAATATTAGCTGCACCAGTACCATGTACAATCCTGTACCTGCGAAGATACTAAGCATGGCATTACGCCTCCATATGTGCAGGACAGTCACTACTGCTATCGTGAATATTTCCGGGACCCCGTAGGGTGGCTCGAACCATTGCACGTCCTTCAGGCAGTAGATAACCAGCAAGAGGAGTATCATTGGCGGAAGATTCTTCTCGATTGTGGACAGAAGTTCAGGAGGCTCTCTCCTGCTGAAAAAGATAAATGGCAGGGCTCTTGTGGCAAAGGTTGCAAGTGCCACGGCTGCGATAACGACAAGCATGTAAGCTGTATCTGTCATAGCAGTTCCTCCCTCGTGGCACTATCATTGGACAACGGCTCACTATTCTTACCCTTTGTCGTTCTCTCGTACATTATCAGGATTAAAGTTCCGATCATAATGGAGAGTAACAGCATGTTATCCGGGCTGAAAAGCAGAAGGGAAAGCACTCCTGCGCCCATCGCCGCCATGAACGGAAAGCGTGCTCTTGAAGCATAGTACTGCTCGAGGGTGAGCACCACGAACAGGGCAGCCAGGACAAAGGTGAGGCCCTCCAGGTTAAGCCTTAGCATGGAACCCAGCACAGCACCCAGGACAGAGCCTGCTATCCAGTACAGGTGGTCAAGTACCGAGATATAGAAGTAGAATCTTGCCTTTGATGCTCCTTCCGGAACAGTGGTCGTAGTGAGCAGAGCGTAGGTCTCATCAGTGAGTGCGAACATGAGATAAGGCTTGACTTTCCCGACCCCTGAGAATTTATCCAGCAGGGAAAGACCGTAGAACGAATGCCGCAGGTTTATCAGGAGAGTGATGGTGACAAATTCCATGAGTTGTGCACCTGCTGCCAGCAGCGCTACGGCTATGAACTGTCCGGCTCCCGTATAGATGAAAATGCTCATCACAAGAGCATATATCCAGTGATATCCGGCTCCTGCCAGTAGCAATCCGAAAGCCATCCCCAGGGGGATATAGCCAAAGAGAACAGGAAGTGTGGTCTTGAAGGCGCTAAAGAGGAGTTTTTCACTCTCATGGGTCATGAAGTACACCTTATCGGTCTTGCAGTTGGTATCATGTGTATTAATTTCTCTCCTTTGAGGGAAAGAAAGTGCAGAAAATGAGTTAATTCTATTTATGGATTTCCGGAAAAAGGTTGACGGACAGACAGGTGTCCGTCCGGGATGATAGTGCAGATGTTCTAAAAGACACGGTTCTATCTTTTACCAGCGATCACATGGCATCTTTTGATGCTTTGGAGAAGTATTCGATCGCCTGTGCCAGTTCCTTGTGATCTTTGGCATAATCATTGATGTCGACACCTTTCAGATATGCCTCACATGCCTGCACAAGGGACATTGCCCCGACCCGTGTTCCACCGGGATGGGCATGCACTCCCGAGCCCATTGTAGTAATGAAATCAACGTTCCCCATGACATCTATAAAGGGTTTCAGCCTGATGGGGTTGAGCCCTCCGGAAACGATGGGACAGCACTTCTTGACGGCTCTCCAGCTGTCGTCCTCCAGGATGACGCCATGTGTTTTGTCCTTATCCACAAGTGCCTCGATGTCCCTGTCCATGTCCGGTACCTTTGACCAGGACTGCTCAAAGAAGTGCCCCTTGGACCTCAGGTAAAGGATCCCGTGTGCTGCAACCACGTCTTCCTCCGGGGTGCCCTTCATCTTCCCGACACCTGCAGTGCCCGTATGTATGCCCGAAGTGCCTGCAAGGCGTGCGAACTTGGACAACACCAGCACGGAGAAACCTATCGGGTTCTCGGGTCTTGTGAAAGCCCCGTGGCCTGCCCTGTGGAAGTGAATGAAGACGCCCGGATACCTTCTCCTCAGGGTCTGCACGGCCATCCAGCCGGCAGTTATCCCGTCTATGAGGAATGCATAGCTTCCTGGCTCGAATCCCGCATTGATGATCATCTCGCATCGTTCTATCATGGTATCAAAGTCTGCTGAAGAGACATTGAAGGAGTGGACCTTCTTCTTCCCTGTCTCTTTCACAGCCTTGTCCATGGCTTCCTTGACATGTTTCACCATCTTGTCATAGGGACAGAAATCCTGGTTTGCCTGGGGCTCGTCATTCTTGACAAAATCACCGCCGCCGACCCAGAAATCATAGCATACTTCTGCATACTCGGCAGAAGTAAGCCCCATCTTCGGCTTAATTATGGTTCCGAGGATAGGCCTGCCATACACACCCAGGTACTTACGCATGTCATCCAGCGTATAACTGGGACCATCGTACTGCTCCAGCATCGATGGAGGGAACCATACATCGAGCAATTTGAGGGCCTTGATCTCCTTGATACCAAGGATATTCCCCACTATGTAGGTGAGGATGTTCTGGACGTTGCCTCCCCTGTCGAAAAGTCTCCAGGGATAAGCTATCCACACAAGATTCTTTTCGAGATCTAGCTTGTACACAAGGGCATTCATTACCTTTGAAAAAGGAGTCTCAGTATTTACCCTGAAATTGGTACCTGTAGATGATTCAGCCGCAACTTCAGCTGCTGTCTGCAGTATGTTCAGCCTTCCCTCAGGAACCAGGTGGAAGACACCGAGAAGATATTCCCCATTGGTCGGGTTCTCAAGCTTAAGGTTGACATAGCCCTGCTGTTTTGGATTCAGCGATTGTAACAGTTGTTCTTCAGTCAGGCTCATAAACAGAATATGAGTTTGCAAACTATTTGAGTTTATGGAATCCTCAAAACAAGGCAGTGTAGAAAGATATATGTTCAAGGAAAGGTGAGGCACCTGGAAACCACCACGCTTTAAGGTGCCTCCGTCCTTGCAGATCCGAGGATTCCCCAACATCTCTTTCCTACTCCACTCCCATTGCGGTTCATTCCCCCACGACCCGCAATGCTTAGTAGTTGTTTTTTTAAGCAGGACCTTTTCTTACAACGATGTTAAATTTCCAATGGCCTGAAAAGAAAAAGATATGAAATATGTCATTGTACACTAATATAAAAGATCATAGTGGATGGGGGTATCCTGGTGTTATTCAAACGTATCAAGTCAGAGGGGCTTGCCCATCTGTCCTATTTCATTGGTTCGGGAACTGAAGCAGTTGTGATCGATCCAAGAAGGGATTGCAGTATATATGCCGATCTTGCCAGGAACGAAGGCATGAAAATAAAATATATCCTTGAGACACATCGCAATGAGGACTATGTGATCGGTTCCCTTGAACTGCAGCGCATGACAGGTGCAAGGATATACCATAGCAGGGGCGTGGATTTCAAATACGGCGATTATGTGGATGATGGGCAGAAGATACGGTTTGCTTCCCTAGGGCTGAGAGCGATCTACACTCCGGGCCACACAGATGAGAGCATGTCCTATGTGCTCTCCGACCTTGAGGCTGGCGAGGAGCCCGTGATGGTCTTCACAGGGGATGCTCTCTTCATTGGTGATGTGGGAAGGACAGACCTCTATGGTCCTGAAGAAGCTCCGAGAATGGCAGCTAACCAGTATGACAGCATATTCAACAAAATACTTCCACTCGGGGATGAAGTGATACTCTGCCCCGCGCATGGCGCCGGGTCAATGTGCGGCGGTGCGATAGGGTCAAGGGAACACAGCACCCTGGGACTGGAGCGCATCCAGAATCCTGCGCTCAGGTACACAGATAAGGAGGAGTTCATAGGGTACAAGCTCCAGGAGCGTCTTGAGTTCCCTCCCTACTTCAGGCAGATGGAGAAATATAACCTGGAAGGCCCGCCTCTTATGAACGGCCTGCCAAGCCCGGAGCTTCTCCTCCCCCGGGAATTCAGGGATGAAATTGAAAACGGGGCCGTGGTCGTGGATACACGCCTCCCTCACTCCTTCGGCGGAGCACATGTCAGGGATACCTATAGTATATGGCTTGGGGGCCTGCCTTCCTTTGCAGGGTGGGTGCTTCCGTATGATACCCCTGTCCTCCTGGTGCTGGAAGACAAGGACCATCTGGAAACTGCTGTAAGATACCTTGTGCGCCTGGGATACGACAACATCAAAGGCTTCCTGAACGGCGGCATTGCAGCCTGGTACATCGAAGCCCTGCCTGTGGAAGGCTCTAATCTCCTGTCGGTCCATGACCTGAAAAGCAAACTGGATGAGAAGGAGGAACTGTTCATTCTTGATGTCAGGGGCGACGAGGAGTGGGAAAGCGGGCATATCGAAGGTGCGAGGCACATATACGTGGGACATGTGGAAGAGAAACTGGACAAGGTACCGAAGGACTGCCAGGTAGTCGTATACTGCGGCTCGGGGCGGCGCTCCAATATCGCGGCCTCCATACTGAAAATGAACGGTTACAAGAAGGTCTTCAATGTGCTGGGCAGCATGAGCGCATGGAAGAGCGCAGGATATGAAGTGGTGAAATGATCGAGGGCCTGCAAGGTCATGGGAAAAGTTTTGAAGGGCAGGACAATGCCCTTCAGATCACATAGGCTTTCAGTGGCGGAAAGCCGTTGAAAGCCGCAGAGCTGTAACTTTGCGTGTATGCGCCCGTGGTGAAAATATAGAGACGGTTGCCTTCCTTGAGAGTATGCGGGAAAGCATACTTGTGATGCTCGTAAAGGATGTCCATGCTGTCGCAGGTCGGCCCCGCAAGGATCACTTCTTCGGCATAGCCTTTCTTTTCACAGTAGATGGGGTACTTGATAGACTCTTCAAGGGTCTCGATGAGCCCTCCGAACTTACCGATATCGAGATACACCCAGCTGTACTGGTTGTACCTGGCCTTCTGCGAGATCATGACGACCTCGGTGACTATGACACCTGCGTCAGCGGTTAGTGACCTGCCAGGCTCGATGATGATCTCCGGCAGCTCGTCGCCGAAATCCTCGTGCAGGAAGCGAATGATCTCATGGGCATATGTCTCAAGTTCCTGGGCAGGAGCTATGTACTTGGCAGGGAAACCGCCGCCCAGGTTGATCATCTTCAGTTCGATGCCTTTCTCAGCAGCTGCGTCAAAAAGATACTTGCACATGGAAATGGCGCTGTCCCACTGGCCTATGTCACGCTGCTGGGAACCCACGTGGAAAGAGAGGCCGTAAGGCACCAGCCCCAATCTCTTGGCCTTGAGGATGAGTTTGTATATCACGTCAGGATGAGCCCCGAACTTGCGTGAGAGAGGCCAGTCTGCTCCGTCGCTTTCTGTGAGCACGCGGAAGAATACCCTTACTCCGGGGGCTTTTCTTGCAAGTTTCTTGAGGTCGTTCTCAGAATCCGTGACAAAGAGCCTGATCCCTTTCTCATAGGCATAGGCAATATCCTTTTCCTTCTTGATCGTGTTTCCGTAACTGATGCGTTCAGGTTCTACCCCGAGCCCGAGGAGCTGGTCTATCTCATACACAGTTGCCGCATCAAAATTAGAGCCTTTGTTCTTCAGGGCAACAACGACCTCGTCCATGGGGTTTGCCTTGACTGCATAATGGACCTTGGCAAAGGGCATGTTTTCAATGATCTGATCGTACATTTTCTCGATCTTTTTCAGATCTACTATCAAAAAGGGGGTTTCTTTATCCTGGGAGAATCTTTTGATCTGCTTGAAATCTTTCTCGGAAATGAAATCTGCCAGAGGAAACTCATACATCTCTTTTCTCATATCTACTCCTTTTTGCCTGTGGGGCTGCTCATGACTTTAGCACTTGAACGGTCCGGCTTGGTTTTGAAGGCTTCATAGCCGTACATTTCATTAACATGGACATCAACGGACTTAAATGGATTTCTAAGACCTTTTAACCCATTATTTTGGTAACACATGAGTGAATTTGTCTAAATTGCATTTCGAGTATTTAAAACTAATTCCTGAGAAGGACAGGGATATAATAAGGTTTGAAAAGCCATAATATTCATTTAAAACTGCTTTATCGATTAAAGAGTTCGATTAACCTTCTTTTAACCCTAAAAAGGACTTGCTTTTTCCTAGAACTATTTCTGTCATTCTGAAGGCTTTCACCTTTCAAACCGGCCCTGAGGAAACTTTAAGGAAACTGGCACTTATAAAATAAATTTGCGCCAGGGACTGTCAGAAAAATAATCCCGGATGTGAGTGCTTAAATCCGATCAGCGCTCATGTCCTGCAATAGAAGTTATCTGCAATAGCCCATGCGCGCTGCCTGCGCATCGTGGCTGTGCAAGGGAAGGATGTTCTTGCTGGAATACAGACTTTATATAACCGAGGAAACCGATGCGGTCAGTGTTGGCTCATATGAGGCTTTGCTTGAGGGCATCAGGGAAAAGCATGGAGTCCGTTATGAGATAATAGATCTTGCCATGCTTGAAGATAAGGAAAGGGAGGAACTTGCCGAAGCCATCAGGCTGGTCAGCCGCAGGAACAGTATAGGGGTTGTGAGCAAGGGAGGCGGGGCTCTTCCCATTTCGCGCAACAAGAAGGTGAGCAAGCACGGCATACTGCTCCGGCTGGAGGACGGGAGGCTGAAGGACGTATATCCCCATGAGATGAACAAGAAAAGGATGGAGATAGCATCTCACCTGAACAGCCTCCTGAGAGCCAGCGAGCTCAATGAGGCCATTGGACAGGAGTCCGTCTCCGAACAGGATATCTCCAGGATGATCTCGACCTTTCCTGGAATGATAGAGCCGGGACTGAAATTCGTGGATACTGAGATCGAGGTCAGCGGAGGCAGGATAGATGCTGTCTTCACCGATGAACGCGGAGACCACCTGCTTGTGGAAATTGAGATCGAGGCCAGGGACAATGCCATCGGGCAGGTCCAGAGATTCAGGATACCCTACGCACAGGAGTATGATATTCCTGCAGACAGGATCAGGCTTGGGATCGTGTGTGCGAGGATCGCGGAAAGCAGGCTGAATGCATGCAAGGGAGCCGGTATAGAGGTGTACACGCTTGCCCTGGAGAGAAAAGCCTGACACCAGAAGAAGGCGACAGCCTGACAAAGGCCCTCAAAGGCTTGCAGAAAATGATGGAAAAGCTCATAAATGTGAACCATGATTCTGATACAAAAAAGGTAAAGAACATCTGAAAGCAGGCCATTGAGCTTCCAGATCCTTGCAGTTACTTCAAAGACCCTTATCGAGCCCTGATAACAATGAGACTCTACAGCACCAATCTCAAGGCAGAGGAAGTTTCCTTCGAAACCGCCCTGATAACCGGCCTTGCACCTGACAAAGGCCTGTACATGCCAAAACAGCTTCCCATGTTCTCGAAAGAGGAACTCACATCCATGAAGGATGAACCCTATCCCGAGATCGCATTCAGGCTACTGAGAAAGATACTGGCCGGTGAGGTCGATGAGGCATCCCTGAGGGCGATCACATACGATGCCTACAACTATGAAGTTCCTCTGGAGAGAGTTGACGAGACCACATATATCATGCGCCTTGACCGCGGACCTACATCCTCTTTCAAGGATTTTGCCGCCCGCATGATGGCAAGGCTGATGCAGTACTATCTCAAGAAGGAGAACAGGAAGCTCAGGATACTCACTGCGACCTCGGGAGATACGGGAAGTGCTGTGGCAGATGCTTTTTACGGACTGGACAATATAGATGTCGTCGTGCTCTTCCCGCGGACCGAGGTATCAGACCGCCAGCGCAAGCAGATGACAACCCTGGGCAGGAACATAAGTGCCCTGTCGATAGAAGGCAAATTCGATGATTGCCAGGCAATGGTCAAGCAGGCCTTTGCGGACGAGGACCTGAAGTACATGAATTTATCCTCGGCCAATTCAATTAACATAGGGCGCCTGGTGCCCCAGTCGATCTACTATTTCTATGCATACCTGAAGCTGAAGGAGTACCCTGAGGAGATAGTGTTCTCCATACCCTCGGGCAATTTCGGAAACATGATGGGCTGCGTGCTCGCAAAGAACATGGGCCTGCCTGTGAAAAGGATTGTGGCCTCGGTCAACGAGAACGATGAAGTGCCAGTATTCCTTGATACAGGCAGCTACAGCAAGATCGAGCCTTCCAGGAACTGCCTGTCCAATGCTATGAACGTGGGTCATCCGAGCAACCTGGCAAGGCTGATAAGCATGTACGGCGGGCAGATGGACGAAAAAGGTTACATCCACAAGGCCCCGGATATGGAAAAACTGAAGCAGGACATATATTCAATCCCGGTAACAGATGTGGATACAAAAACCACTATAAGGGAATTCTATGAGAAGCACAATATCCTGATAGAGCCCCATGGTGCCGTAGGCATAAGGGGCCTGATGGAATACAGGAAGGCCACAAAGGACAATACCCTTGCCGTGACCCTTGAGACCGCAGACCCTGCCAAGTTCCCGGCAGAGGTCAGATCGGTGATAGGTGTCGAACCTGAGCCACCACAGCACTTGAAGGATATAGAATCCAGGCCGGAGCACATGGAACACCTGAGCACCGACTACGGGCAATTCAAGGCCTATCTCCAGAAAAAGCTGGGTTAAACTCTAAGGGCCGAGGGTGTAGCCCTCTAGGGCCTTTCTTTTACTTTTGTTTTTGCTCTGCCTGTTTGTAAACAGTGGGCCTTCCCATGCTTATTTTGCAGACACGGACCAACACAGATCTACACGGATTTAACGTTTCAGGGATTTCTAAACCCAATATTCCCGAAATCCGTGCTCATCCGCGTAAATCCGTGTCTTAGAATTATGGTTTATTGTATTTCCCTATTTATTTTTCAGACACGGATTAACACAGATTTTCACGGATTTTAAGTGGCAGGGGTTTCTAAATCCACAATTAATGGAATCCGGATCACATGGAAGACTACCAAAAAGCATCAGCCAGAGTGGAAATGAGAGCAACTACTTTTAGTCAGGAATCAGTTTGATGCTCTCTTATATCATTGACATCATTGCGGCAACGTTGTTATGGCTGATGATAAAGAAGAAGCCGATCGCTGTCAGGAAGCCACCGCACGTATAAAGCAGCTTCTGGTGTGTGCGGCACGACAGGAATTCCTTGCCTTTGGAGAATGTTGAGGATACGGATACAAGGAACCCGAGATCTGCAAGCCAGTGGCCGATTATGAAGGTAATTACCGCAAGCACGCCCGCAAGATACTGCTGTATGATGATGGCGGCGCCTGCTGTCAGCCACCAGAAGAGGAAAGTGGGATTCAGGGCTGATGTAAGGATGCCTGCTGAAACGGGACCGCCGGATATGTCGAGCTTACCGGCCGCAGCATTAATATCCATTGTCGGTGCCTCTTTTGCCTTCCTGATGATTATCAGCCCGAAAAGGGCCATTGCAAGGCCGCCTATTATGGCAATGTGGGACAGCATATCCTTAACGATAAAGGATGCTGCACCCATGATGATGATCAGGACTATGGCGGTCTCCACAATGGAGTGGCCGCTGAAAACATACAAGCCTGTCTTCCACCCCTTCCTGAAGGATATACTGACCGTTGCAAGCATCATGGGACCAGGCACAAGTGCAGCAGATACACCTATAGTGAATCCCAGAATGAATGCCTGGACCAGGACCAGCATTTCCGTAACCATGCAGAATCAATGCCTATATAGCAGGCGGTTATATATAAAAAAATCATTCTAAGTAAATAATGTGACAAGTAAACAGCGTCAGTAAAATTAGAAATGGAATATAGAATTATATAATATTCTCACTGATCAAATTAAGCAGAAGGATTCAACTGTTCACCCTTCTGCATACAGGTTTCAATAAACGATCTTTGAGATATCCATCTCAAGGATATCTTCTGCTCCCAGCGCCTTGAGCTTTGGTATGAGCAGGTTGACCTCGCTCTTGTTGACGACTGTCTCCACGGCATAGTAGTCGGACTTATAAAGCTGGGACACTGTGGGACGCTTCATGGACGGCAGGGCCTCGATAACACTATCCAGCCTGTCTGCCGGTACGTTCATGTCCAGGAGCACTTTACCCCTTGCTTCTATTACGGAGAGCAGCAGGGTCCTGATCTCTTCTATCTCCTTTCTTTTCACCGGATCTTCCCAGCTCTTCTTGTTGGCGATGAGCTTGGAAGAGGACTCCATGATGACATCCACTATCTTGAGGCCGTTCTTCCTGAGCGTGGAGCCGGTCTCTGTGAGATCCACCACGACGTCCATAAGATCCGGGACCTTGGCCTCGGTGGCTCCATAAGAGAAGTGCACATCCACAGGAACGCCACGATCCTCGAAGAACTTCTTTGTCATGTTCGGATATTCGGAAGCCACCCTGCTGCCTGGCTTCACGTCCCTTGCGCTCTGGATATCGCTGTCTTTGGGCACGGCGATGACGATCTTGACATTACCGGCTCCCTGCTTGCTGTAGGGCAGGTCGGCCACTTCCACGATATCGGCATTGGATTCCCTGACCCAGTCCAGGCCTGAGATGCCCAGGTCAAAGTAACCCTCTGAAACGTAGCCGGGGATCTCCTGGGGCCGGAGGATCTTGATCTTGCCTATCCTCGGGTCGCTGATGGTAGGATTATAATCCCTGTCAGTCTTTTTTATCTCAAGGTCCGCCTGCTTGAACAGAAGGAAGGTCTGTTCCTCTAAACTGCCTTTAGGAAGAGCTATGCTTATCATTTTTACATCTCGCGTGAGTTATGAATTTGTGAATGTACCATAAGGGAGATTATGATATTTAAGGGGTGTTTCTGCGGATGTTGCCTTATAGCTCCAGACCTTAAGATACACTCGTCTATAAAGTTTTCCTGACATTCTTAAAAACAAAGAGTGCACAAAGTTGCAATCTCAATAAAAGTTTCATTTATCCTATCCAGAAAGCACTTGTGAAAGGCAGTGGAAGACTGACATTACTTGCTTCCTCTGTTGATCTTCGGATCAAACCTGCCTTTCCAGTTCCTGACAGGACCCTATGTCCTGGCAGCCCCATTTGAATGGAGCTGTAATTAAGAGCAGACTCTTATCCTACTTAACACAACCGCTGATGAATCAAAAGCGGATGCCCTTAATTTTAATGGCGTTAGAATTGAGGGAAGCCTGTTAATTAACTATCACATCTTCGCCCAGCTGTCTTCTCTGCCTTTCATCCTTCTCCGCTTCCACGGCTTCCTGCTGTGCAGACTTTCTGCCGCCCACCCACTTATCCATGACAACGCATGTGACTATATCTCCCGTAACATTGACGGCGGTACGGCTCATATCCAGTATCCGGTCCACTCCTATAATGAGCGCAACCCCTGCGGTGGGCACACCTACACTGCTCAATATCATGGCAAGGATGACAATCCCTACGCCAGGGGTCGATGGAGTGCCGATTGACGCCCCTACTACGGTTATCATAAGGAGCACCAATGCCCAGAATCCAAGCTCGACCCCGAATACCTGGGCCAGGAAGACCGTTGCCACGCTCTGGTACAGCGCCGTGCCGTTCATGTTGATGGTGGCGCCCAGGGGAATGACGAACTGGGAAATGGACGGCCTGACACCTACCTTTTCCTCGGCGGTCTTGATGGAAAGAGGCATCACTGCAGCGGAGCTGGAAGTTGAGAACGCCAGCAGCAGCACATCCCTTATGGAACCCATGAATCCGAGAGGGCCTTTCCCCGAAACGGCAAACACTATCAGCATATAGGCTGCCAGGAGTACCAGAAGCCCCAGCAGCACCGTGCCTACATACACCAGCATGCCCAGCAGGGCATCAATGCCAAGGTTGATAGTGAACTTGCATATCAGGCCAAATACCGCAAGAGGCGCGAGCAGCATGCTCCAGCGCACGACGGTCATGCTCACCTCCTGTAGCGAGCCCAGTAACTCAAGCAGGGGCTTGGACTGGGCAGGAGCCATCGAGACAAGAGCCACACCTATAATTATAGAGAAAATGACAACCTGCAGCATCTGTCCCGTGGCAAGTGCACCCAGGGGATTTGTGGGGAGGATCGTAGTGATCATAGCCGGGACGCTGGCGACATCCACGCCCGCAGGCGCACTTCCTTGTGCTCCCACCGTACTGTTCACGGCTGCGGAGGCCCCTGTGCCCAGTGTCTGCTGGACCATATCAGTGCTTATGTAGCTGCCGGGGCTTATGAACAGTGCCAGGCCAAGCCCTACCAGTATGGCAAACATTGTAGTCGCAAGGAAATAACCGACTGTGCGCAGTCCCACCTGCTTCAGTTGCTGCATGTCCTCACCTGCGGCTATCCCGCGGATGATGGACGCAAACACAAGGGGAACAACGATCATCTGCAGCAGTGCAAGGAAAATGTATCCGGGAAGCGCCAGCCATTCACCAATAATGTATGAAAACTCCATGTCCACAAGCCCAGCCGATGGGCCAAGTGCCAGTCCGGTGATAATGCCAAGCAGCATCCCGATCAATATCTTCAGCCACAGCCTGCCCCTGACAAGGGACTGCAGGTGATAGCTAAGATTCTTCAGGGAACGGGGATGAATAAGAGAAACAGGATCTGATGTTACATTTTTACCTGGCATAGCTGGGAATCTGAGCTTCTATTTAAAGTCACTTTTGGTACAGCGCTCAAACCCTTATCAGAATCCATATAACAGCCTGCTCAGCGGGCTGCCTGCGCCACTAATGACAAGCAGGTTATTTGTAACAACCAGTATCCCAAGAACAGATATGGAATGCCTTGTGACATGCCATGTGGAAAGATGACCACGCCTCCTGAGATAAACGTAGTCCAGGAAACACAGGAAAAGGAATAGCAGCTTGATCAATACAAGACTTGAATAGCCATAATTGGCAAGAAAGCCTGAGACTATGAAGTTTGCCTCGTATCCCAGCTCATTCTCAAGAGCAAAGACGGTCGTTGATATATCGCCTATTACGTAGAACAGGAAAACATACCGGATATCATAGCAAAACCCTTTGATATTCTTCTGTACATGAGAACATACTTTACAGTAAGCCATCCCTCTATCCATCGACTACCCCGCATACAGTCCCTTTTTTCGATCTTTTCTCTCTATGATATTAAGAGCCCTGACAGATTAAAAGTTGAGAAACAATACTAAGGAAGAGTTTTACCTGAGCGGCTATGTTCACCTGCTAATTATTTTATATGCAGGACGCCAGATACTACATATAGGCTTACGGGGGGAGGCAGGATATATGATCCCGTTCATTCTGGCTTTTGCGGTCTTTATAAGAACCTTGTTTCAGATGCTCCGAGAGCAGGAGTTCAGGCATCTCTTCACACTTGTGGGGATCGTCCTTGCCATCGGAACAATAGTATATCATAACGTAGAAGGCTGGGGGTGGCTTGATTCCCTTTATTTCCCGGTCATCACCCTTACCACTATCGGCTATGGGGATTTCAGTCCCTCTACAGACATTGGCAAAGTTTTCACCATCATGTACGTATTCATGGGCCTGGGTGTACTGGTAGGATTTGTTACAGCAACTGGGGAATACCTGCAAAAGCGACAGAAAGGGCGGCTAACAGGTGATGCGGCCCTGGCTTTCTGGCCACGTTTCCAGGAGAGCAGAGGAGCAAAAGAAGAAAGTTTTAAGGAGCAGGAGCAAAAGCCGATACTGGGCGATGAATAATACTGCTATAGACTTTTATGCATTCCTCCCAATTGATAGGATGAGGAAACAATATGCAATTCCTGATAGACAGACTACCTGATACAGCTGCATCTTTTGTACAGATGCGCGGCACTATTTTCAAGGACAGCGCTCTTGATGTGAGGACAAAGGAACTTATTGCCGTAGCTGCTTCCGTGCTGCTCAAGTGCGAACGCTGTGCAGAGATCCACTCACAGAGGGCTATGGCCGGCGGGGCTACAAAGGACGAACTTGCAGAGGCAATAGCTGTTGCTATGTTCATATCGGCAGGCTCCACGCTTCACTGGACTGATATCTACAACGATATCTTCGCGGAAGATGATAGTAAAGAATGAAAGAAGGCAAAAGCCTTCCTTACAGGACCGCGGAACCAGGAGTGACTTCTAAAGAAGTCCTTTCTCCTGGTAGTACTCGTCCCTGGCAGCAACAAAAGCCTTCAGGTGCTCAAGCGGTGTCCTGGGGGCAATGCCACAGCCGGGGGCAAGGATACCGATGCCGTCATCTATGCATTGTTTTGCTTCTCTTCTGATGACTTCCCGTGACTTGTGCAGGAGTGTTTCGGAAGGGGAAACATTCCCTATCAAACATACCCTGTCGCCGATCAGCTGGCTGGCATAGGCCACATCGACCTTCTCTTCTATACTGACACCCTGGAAACCGGACTCTGCGATAGGCTCCAGGATAGCCGTGGCGTCCCCGCACATGTGAAGCAGCTTCAGTCCCTTTAATTTAGCTGTGAGGGACTTATAGACAGGAAGTATCATGGATTCGAACATGGGCGGAGGGAAGATGTCAGGGCCTGCCTCGGAATCGATGATAATTACCGCATCTGCGCCCCGGTCATACAGGGCATTGGCGTATTCGACACATACAGATTCCCCAATCCTCATCAGTTCCATTAGCTCATCGGGGTCTGTAATACACCACCTCAGGTAATTGTTCGCACCCGCAAGATAGAAAGCAGTGGCTGCAGGACCGATCATGCCTGCGATCAAGGGTACATCATCCCCTATCCTCTGTCTGATGATCTCTGTGGCTTCAAGCATCATGCTGATCCTTCCACCTGCGGCATCACCTTCAGATATCCTTTTAGCACAACTGCTTCCTGAGCCGAGTAATGACCTGATATTCCCTCTTTCTAAAAGGTCCTCAGGGACACTTATGTTTTTGATATCCTCTTTTTTCTTGCATGGGAAATCCAGTTGGTATGGCTGGGTATCAAAAGAGCCTTCGGCTATTGTACATCCCAGGGTCTCTGCAATTACGGTCGTGCAGAATGGGTAACGTACGGCTTCAAGGCCTGCTATCTCATGGCCTGCAATGGCAAGCGTAGCCATAAGCTCAGGATCATAGTTCGCCTTTGGCCAGCTGGTGCCGGACAGCTCCATAAGGTCAACGGTACCGGTCTGAGTGACCGAGCATACAGGCACTTTATCTACTTCTTCCCCTTTAACGGAGCGCACGAAGCGCTCTTTCAATGTCATGTCGACCAATTTGCCATCCTCCTGTTCTTCAGGATATTCTAAACTATGTTTCTTGATAGCTATTTTAAGCTTGCGATATCACTACCGCTCCCATAGAATATCATATGCCTGAACTTTCTCCAGCATTCTTCCCAACCTGAAAAGAGGCAGCCCAACCACATTGGGATAGTCGCCTTCTATCCTCTCCACAAACAACGCACCTTTCCCCTGGATGGCGAATGAGCCTGCCTTACCGAAGGGCTCTCCGGTCCTGACGTAGGAATCTATCTCTTGCTGGCTCAGGTTTTTGATGAATACCCTGGTGACCTCATGTTCACTCATCTCCATGCCGCTGCCTGTATCCAGAAGCGTGACCCCGGTGATAACCTCGATCACCTGGCCGCTTACCTTCCTTAGGGTCTCTCTCGCATTATCCTCAGATGAGGGCTTGCCCAGTATTTCGCCCTTACAGACAACAAAGGTGTCAGCTGATATGATCAGCGCTTTCTGCCTCCGAGATGCTACATCCCTGGCCTTCTCAAGGGAATGATGAAGAGCAAGCTCCTCCGGGCTGAGGCCTTCCAGGATATCCTCACCGTAAGAGCTGGCGCATATCTCAAATCTGTCCCCTATAAGCTGTTCCAGCAATTTCCGCCTTCGCGGGGATGCCGAGGCAAGTATCACTTTTTTCATGTACTTATTCTGCAGACCAGGGATATAGCCCTGATGAATCACCGCTCACCAGGATATGATCATCACAGAGCATCCTCCTTGCCGGTACCCGCCAGTCCGTCAAAGACAGGTATCGCTATCTCAGGATACCATGCCTGCAGGAAGGTGATCAGGTGATACCTGAGGAATACATGGGCAGGCACGCTGATAAATGCCAGCGCCAGTATGAAGAGAACTAACTGGACAAGGACCAGAGGTGCCAGGACTATCCATGCCAGCATGGAACCCGGCAGGAGGCTTGTGATCGCGAGGTATATCAGCCCGTCCACAACCAGCACGATAAGCAGGGCCGTAACAATAACAATCAGTGCCAGTATGCCCACCACAATAGCTGCAGCAATACTCAGGATTATCCTGCCGATCCAGTAGAGAACGATCTGTCCAGCGTCCTGCCGGAACTTGCCCAGCACCATGGAAAATGCCCGGAAGATATTATTGTTCGTGTACAGGGCAACCGGTATGGAAAGGCCGACAAAGGAGTTGACCAGGCCACCGATAAGTACCAGCACAAGGATAGCGGCAAGCAGCAGCATCACAAATGCAATCATGCTTGAATCCGGGATATTTGACATATCTGCAGAACCAACCAT
>JASKKT010000032.1 GCA_030154025.1 Methanolobus sp. | reverse complement strand
CGAACACAGCAGACAAGTCCGCCAGCGTTCCTTATTGTACTGAAGTACGCGAGTCTTCGGGAACTACGGATCGCTGCCAGCTCACTTACACTTAATACTCCCTCTTTTCTGAATGACCAATGCACCAGCACCGGAGGGTGTGTGTGGCTGGTGAGATATATTTGTGTTTCTTTTGTTACTATTGCTTTTTTTAAACCTTATCTTTGTTTACAGATTGCAATCCTCTTGATTTTCTGTGTTCATTATTTGTCTTAATAGTACAACCCTGGTTGCATGCGATACTCGACTGGTAGGACTGCACTTCCGCAGCCGGCCTCAAAGACTAGTCCTCTGGTAGATCTTACCTGATTGCAAAAAAGTCATACAGCCCTGCGGATAAAATGAAGGTTGCATGCTAAATACTGTAAACACCTCTTTGAGAATTCTGTAGTTCCCAAATGTAGATTCTGCAGGCATCGCCTGCAGAAGCAAAAACAGATGTGAGTAAAATACCCTTATGCGCCTATCCATTCATTAACTTTGTCAGGGTTGTTCTCAACCCATTTTGCAGCGGCTGCTTCAGGGGACATCCCCTCTTCAATATCCATCATTACGGACTGGATATCTTCCTGTGTCCAGTAGAACCTTGATATGATACCATAAAGTTCCGTTTTGTCTTCCTGAAGTCCTGCACGTGCAAGAGTTGCAACATACTCTTCATCACCGTAGACCATCTCCGGATCTTCAAGGTATTTCAGGTCCCATCTGTCAAATTTCCAATGAGGGCTCCACCCGGTAACAACTATCCAGTCGCCATTGGATATTGCAGTCCTGAGTTCTGCAGCCATGCCTGCACTGCTGCTTGCCACGAGTTCGTATTCAAGATCATAGGCCTCGATAGCATTTTCGGTAGCAGTCATTATACCTGCACCGGGCTCAATGCCTGTGATCTGGCCGTTGAACTGATCCCTTACCTCATTCATCTCCTCAATGGAGTCAATAGTGACATATTCAGGAACAACGAGTCCTATCTGGCAGCCCTCCAGGTTGGTTGAGACTTCCACAAAATCATCGCCATACTGTTCCATGTAATGTCCATGGGTATGTGGCAACCATGCTGAAGTCGTAAAATCGAACTGCCCGCGTGCAAGTCCCTGATATAGGGGGCCGGCATCCACGGAGATGATCTCCACTTCATAGCCTGCCTGTTCAAGTACCTGTTTCATAACATTGGTACTCGCGATCTCACCGTCCCAGAGAACATAGCCTATAGTGGCTTGCTTTGTATCTTCTGTTCCTTCATTGTTCCCTATGCAGCCTGCAGCCACCAGGATGAGAGCTGTCAGGATAACAACAAAGACTAATTTTGTTCTATTTTTCACAATATCACAACACTGTTTTCTATATAGGTAAAGGACCGATGGTCCTTTAAACGTCATTTGCGTGGAGTAAGGCTCTGTGTGAGCCTGTCAAGAATGACGGCAATGATCACAATTGCCAGCCCCGCCTCAAAACCCTGCCCGATGTCTACTCTCTGGATACCCACAAGCACCTGGTATCCCAGTCCCCTGGCACCGATCATGGCTGCAATGACAACCATTGAAAGAGAAAGCATGATACACTGGTTCACTCCTGCCATTATGGTAGGGAGAGCCACAGGCAATTCCACCTTGAACAGCTTCTGTAAAGGTGTGGATCCGAAGGCTTCCGCAACTTCCACCAGTTCCACAGGAACCTGCCTGATCCCAAGTGTTGTAAGACGTATTGCAGGAGGCATTGCAAACACCACAGTTGCTATGAGCCCCGGTACATTGCCAAGCCCAAAGAATATGACCGCGGGTATCAGGTAGACAAAGGACGGCATTGTCTGCATAAAGTCCAGCACCGGCTTGATCGCGTGGAACAGTGACCTGTTCTTTGCTGTTATGATTCCTATCGGTATTCCTATAATGAGGGCCACAAGAGCTGAAGACAGTACAAGTGACAGAGTTTCAATGGACAGTCTCCACAGTCCCATGCTTTCGATAAGCAGGAACCCCATCCCCGTGCCAATAGCAAGCTTACGGTCATGCCGTGACACATAATATACCAGCACTGAAGCAAGAAGAATGAATGCCAGTGGAGGCAGGAACATTAGCATATCCCTGAAACCTGCTATGAGTGCCCCCACAAGACCACTGAACACCTCCAGGAGAAAACCAAGATTACCATCGAACCAATAGACTGCAGACTCAACATATTCACCTATGGGAAGTCTCGGTAAAGCTGTCATTTATCCTCCTCCTTGGTGACAAGTGCCCCGAGTACG
The DNA here is from genome assembly GCA_030154025.1 of Methanolobus sp. Taxonomy (GTDB): domain Archaea; phylum Halobacteriota; class Methanosarcinia; order Methanosarcinales; family Methanosarcinaceae; genus Methanolobus. The sequence continues at coordinate 21,455 of JASKKT010000032.1, read as the reverse complement.
CTTCCACGGACAATTACGCCCTTAAGCCTGCCGGTATCGTCAACAACCGCAAGCGGATGTTTGCTTTCGGCTATCATCGGTATGATGTCCTTTACAGGTGTCTGGATGCCTACTCTCATGATCTCAGTGATCAGCACATCTTCCATCTTTTTCTTCTCCTTGACGGCGGCCACTACATCTTCTATCAGCAGGATCCCATGAAGGGTCTTACCGGTATCCACTACGAATATGGAGGAAATACCATGTTTCTTCATCAGTTGCATTGCGACGTTCAGTCCGGAGTTAATAGAGACAAAAGGTTCCGGTCTTTTCATAACACTCTCAGCCGTCAGTATCTTTGTCCTGTCCACGCCGGCCACGAACTCAGAAACGTAATCGTCTGCCGGGGAAGTGAGTATCTCTTCCGGAGTGCCGATCTGGGCGATATGTCCGTCCTTCATGATGGCTATCCTGTCACCCAGCTTGAGTGCCTCATCAAGGTCGTGGGATACAAAGACAATGGTCTTCCTGAGCTTGCCCTGGAGAGCCAGCAGCTCATCTTGCATCTCTGACCTGATGAGTGGGTCAAGGGCACTGAAGGCCTCATCCATTAAAAGTACGTCCGGGTCTGTTGCAAGAGCCCTTGCAAGTCCTACTCTCTGTTGCATGCCTCCGCTCAGCTGAGAAGTACTGCTTTGCTCATATCCCTTCAGGCCGACTTTCAGAATTGCCTCTTCAGCTTTTGCATAGCGTTCTTCTTTTTTCACTCCCTGGATCTCAAGCCCGTATGCTACATTATCTATTACAGTACGATGGGGCAGGAGGGCAAACCTCTGGAAGACCATCGTCATTTTACTCCTGCGGATCCTTCTCAGCTCCTCGTGATCCATGCCTGCGATATCATCCCCGTCTATGAGAATATGCCCTTCAGTGGGCGATATAAGCCGGTTAAGGCAACGCAGCAGAGTGGATTTCCCTGATCCGGAGAGACCCATCAGTACAAAGGTTTCTCCGGCGTATACATCAAAGCTTACATTATACAGACCGACTGTTTGTCCGGTCCTTTCAAAAATCTCTTGTTTTGTCAACCCGTTCTCGATCATGGAGAGGGCTTTTTGAGGATGTTTTCCAAAAACTTTATCAAGATTTCTTACTTCTATCTTTTTTTCCTGAATGCCAATACCTCAGTATGGAATATCCTGTTATGAGTTGGTACGAACCACAACAAAGTTTTTATTTATATTATATTAGCCTTTTGCTCCCGTTTGACAAAAAGGCGCTCAAAGTAATCCATTTTGACAAAAGGAGTTTCAAAATCGACTTTCCATTTTTATATTCGGCATATTTTTTAGAGGAGTGCCAGTTTACAAATGTGCAAATATGGACTCATTCAGATCGCATTGGGGAGAAACTGTCCAATCAGAAATGGTCACAAGCCGAACTAAAACTGAATATGCGGACTGAAATACAAACTGGGTTTCATTTAAGGCAACAATGAACATAACACTGAAAAAGATAGTGAAAAGAAAGATAGTGAAAATAAATAGTGAAAGGAAGTCAATGATAGGAATTGCTCCTGAAGCTTACAGAGGAACATTTCCCCCGTAAGATCCTGCGGAATTACTCGATGAATACCATAGCTGCTACCACGGTAGTCCACTTGCCATCGGCGTCACCATGGGCTGTCTGGCAATAGTGCGTAGTATCAATTATGTGACCGCTTGCCTTGTACACCTGTTCTCTCTCATGCCAGGCAGAGTCAGCATCGAACTCGACACCCAGGGTTGTCGCGAGCATTGTTGCAGCCAGGTCTTCAGCGTATTCTCCTGCCTTTGTTTCATCCTCGCCATAGGAGTGATGCTCGGATATGTACCCGTAGTTCTTTTCATTGACCGGGACAGCAGTGCCCACTGCAGCAGCCACCAGTCTGTGAGGCTCGTTAGTATCGTTACGTGCCAGTACGCAGTGCACGATCTCGCCGGCTGCTATCTCATTAAGACCTTCCTCCTTTGGTACTATCTTGCAGTTAGGTGGAAGGATACTGGAAACAGTGACAAGATTGAACTTCTCGATCTGTGCGGCCCTCAAAGCCAGCTCGAAAGATGCCAGCCTGTCTTTGTGTACTCCGAAGCCTTTGGTTAAAAATGCTCTTTTAGGTGCCATATCAATCACTTTGTATACATAAACTGTTTAATCGCTATATATAATGTAATTTGATTCATTTCTCTACATAAGCCTATTTTATCGGCCTGCTGGCTGAAAAGAGGGCTTATACGTCAAATCAAAGTTCATCTGCCGGATTCGAATGTCAGAATAACAAGTATCCTACAAACATTTGAGTGTCTGATGTAGTATATGTCCCTGCTATAAATACTTTAAGCCAGCACTTGCTATCTCATGTGGTTATTCTTTTATACAGTAGCGGGAGACTTTCTGGCAGTACCCTTGCATCGTCTATTATCGTATATCCCACATCAGAGAAGATATTGTCCAGGTATTCACCTGGGTTGTTATCAACAGTGATACAGAAGAAATGTATCTCCCTGGCTCTTACTTCCAGGATGGCCATCCTTGTATCCTCTTCTGCAAGACGGCCCTGATAAGCACCCTCCCCAGTGCATGTATCATAAGGTTCCCCATCGGAGAGCAGCACAATTATCTTACTTCGTGCATTTACCTGATCAAGTTTGGTAATAGAGTGCCTGATAGCAGGTCCAAGCCTTGTATTTGCCACCGGCTCCATGAGACCGATCCTGTGTGCAATATCCCCGGAAAGTTCTTCATCGAACTCCTTTATAATGAAATACTCCACATCTTCCCTAGTATTCCCGGAGAATGCGTATATGGCGTACTTATCACCAATGCTCTCCAGTGCCTGGATCATGACAATGAGAGCATCCTTTTCCACATCCACGATACTCTTGCCCTCCATGCCAAGCACCTTGCGGGTGGAAGCGCTCACATCCAGCAGGAAGAGGGTAGCTACGTCTCTTTCATGCTTGTCCCATCTTATATACAGTCCCTCCTCCGGGTTAATGCCGCTCTTGCGGTCTATCCGGGAATCTATGAATGCATCGATATCCAGCTCCGTGCCGTCGGCCTGCTTCCGCATCCTGTGGAATGCCTCAGGCTTCATCCTGCTGAAAACACGCCTGATGAGTGCTATCTCATTCCTGTAGCGTTCCGAAGCCTCCCTGTAATAGTCAGCGGATACACCCACAGGCTCCACCTCGTTCACAGTGCACCAGTCTGACCTGTAGTCTCCAATAGAAGTATCCCATTCGTCGTACCTGTAAGTACCGCGTATCTTCCAGTCCCGGTCCCTGGCATAACTGGATCTTTCCCTCACCTTCTCTTCCTTAGGCCGTTCCTGTTCTGCTGTCAGGTCTTCCTGGCTTTCCGGAACGAACTTCCGTATGATATTCTCGTGTACCCTGCTGGCAAGAGGTTCTTTGCTGCCGTAGGCACCCAGTCCCATTCCTCTGTACTCTATGTTCTTCAGGACCTCATATTCCCTTGAGCCGAGAGGTCCATGATACTCGTCAAGCAAGCTGTATATCTCAAAAGTAAGTTCCAGGCAATCCAGTATCGATGAGCCTTGTGTCAAGATCTTTCCCTGCAGCCGGACGTTCACTTTTTCTGCTATCCGGGCTGTGTCTGTGCTAAGTGAGAACACAGGTTCGTGGCTAGTTGAGAGCCAGAGCAGCACCTCCATGGTCTCTTCAAGACCACTCTCCGGAACCGGTCTTTTCAGGAGCATCTCGTGCCTGATCCTCTCTAGGTCAGAGCGAACACCCCTATAAGAATCCATTATCATGTACTCTACCCTGGCATCCTCAAGCACCCCGAATATAGTTGCTGCCAGCGGCTCGTTAGGGAAAAGGGCTATAATGTCTGATATATCCACGTTCTCTGTTGCGTCCTGTATCTTTTCCCGGTGTATCCTGGCCATGTAGGTGCCATTCTTTTCCTTGCCGTACTTTCTTTCAATCCTGTCGATAAGGCCGGCAGATGATTTGAGAGGAACTTCCATTGAGCTGAACTGTGCATGGCCCACCTCGTGCATGACGCTCAGCTTGTATATCCTGAAATTATCCTCGAAGCCACCAAACCTCTTGATCCTCGGGGCAAGATATATGCTCCTTCCCGCTACGACCGGATTGATGGATTCCGCATCTTCCTCCAGCTGAAGTGCTTTTCTTGAAAGGATGCTGAAATTGACACCAGATAGCCCGAGTGCATAGTACCGGAGAATAGGTGCGACCTTCTGAAGATCTACAGATCCTGTGAGACCCTCTACAAAATCCCTTGATCTTTTGGACTTGAGAGTAAAATACGGTCTTCCAAGCATGGGATTCTCATCCAGTATCTCCAGGCCCTTCAGTGCCCACTCTTCCACTTCGGAAACCCCGATATCTTTCATTAGCAGGGGCGAGTGAGAGAAATAGTCCACTGCCAGTTTCCTGGCACGCTCGTATACCTTGATGCCTGTGCCTGCCCATCTTCTTATGTCTTCAGCCCCTATCTTCTCCACCACCTGGGGCAGATTGTCAAAAAAAGCTCCTGCAAGCAGCCAGTCCTTTTCGAGCAGTTTGTGTGCCGTCCTGAAAATGTCGCTATGGTAGGAAAACTCTATCTTCCTCAGTGCGGACAGGGAATTCCGGAAATATCCGGAGCCGTAGGTGGAGTTTTTCTCAGAGACGGCGATCCCTATGTTTACCCATTCCAGGAAACTATCCTTCTTAAGCAGCTTTAAGGCCTCGGCAGCATTCTCAAAATAAGCTTCCAGACATTCATGGCTGGCAAGTGCAAGCCTGATTCCCACATCGATCAGCAGGGACCTTTCATCCCGGCTGATACTGGCAGCCTTCTTTCCCATACCCTTGAAACTGCTGTAAATGTAGGCACGGAAAGCATGCTTCTCCTGAAGTGAGCTTTTTCCTTTGTTCACCCACTCCCCGATCTCATCCATCTCAAGGTGGTGCGCTATCTCCGGGCTCCAGTTTGAAAAGGACACTGAAGCTTCAGCATCCTTCTCTGCAATACTGTAGGCTATAGATGCCCATCTGTGAAGGTCACGGTCTGCAAGCTTGCCGGTGATGTGGGGAGCGTTCCTGAAGAGTGCAAGTGCAGCAGTCCCACCGTGCACGAGGAATGCTTCAAGCTCCCTGAGAACACTTCCTCTGCTGTGGACAGGGATGCCTGAGAGTACACCCGATGTGGCATTTATTATGTCGACTGCTGTCAACCATTGTATCTCGCTCATGCGCTCTATGATACTGCACCAAAGACGGAAATCCTCGGGCAGCAACAGGGGCTGTATTTGAGGGAGGTTCCTGAAGTATTCCTCTGCAACATTCACGTTTGAATCTGCAAAATCCCTGCCAATCGAAACTAAGTGCCTGAAGTTGTCAAAATCCGTTGAGACCACGGTATGGCCTGTGTATTTGAAATAGGCGATAGCAAGCCACTTGCTCTTCTCTGCATAGGATATGCCCAGACTGGTCCACGTTTCAAGCATTGGAAGCTTGCCTTTGCTGATTATCCCTGCAGATGAATCAAAGAAACCTTCGCAGCAGGATATGCTCAGCACAGATACTTTTTGGGCGATAAGAAGCCATTTATGAAAATCTTCTTCAGGGAGCAGCCTGTAAACCCCGGGTGCGGCCCTGAGATAAGCCATTAGGACCCTTAAGCCCCTCTTCATCACTCTGGCACCGGGAGTAAGGATAGTCTCAAGTTCACTCTTTCTGAAACCTTCAAATCCTCCGGCCAGCCCCGCAATATCCTTGCTGTCCAGCCTTGGGAAACGGGAGCCCATAAGTGCTGCAACACCTTCTTCGGTCAGATGTTCCTCAGCGCCGGTATCTGCTACCACTGGTGGATCTCACTCCAGGATCGCTGCTATTATTTCATCGATGCTTTTCTGGAGATCAGGATTATCCGTGATCGGTCTTGCCATGGCTATCCTGCATGCTTCCTTTGGCTCGATCCCATCATGTATCAGCTTACCTGCATAGATCAGCAGACGGGTGCTTACCCCCTCTTCCAGCCCATGATGCTTGAAGTTACGTATCCTGTGGCCTATCTCCACGAGGGAGCCTGCCATCCTGTCGTCAATTACACTTTCGTGGGCAACTATCTGTTTTTCTATTTCTGCTGGAGGATAATCGAACTCAACTGAGACAAAACGCTGCCTCGTACTCTGCTTGAGATCCTTGACAGCACTCTGGTAGCCCGGATTGTAGGATATCGCAAGCATAAAATCAGATGAAGCTCTCAGGATGACACCCAGCTTGTCTATAGGGATTATGCGCCTGTTGTCGGTAAGCGGATGTATGACCACTATGGTATCTTTCCTGGCCTCCACAACCTCATCAAGGTAGCAGATAGCACCGCCCTTAACAGCCTTTGTCAGGGGTCCGTCATTCCACTCCACCGAGTCTCCCTTGATAAGGAACCTTCCCACGAGATCTGTTGCAGTAAGATCCTCATGACAGGCGACAGTTATCAGAGGCCGCTTCAGTTTATATGCCATATATTCCATGAAACGTGTCTTTCCACATCCGGTGGGTCCCTTAAGATTAATGGGCAGATGGTTCCTGTAGGCTGCCGTGAATATTTCCACTTCGTTGCCTACAGGAATGTAATATGGCTCCTTTTCTATAACATATTCTTCCACAGGAAGCTCCTGGAATGATGGTTTTTTATCTGTCATGATCGCCCCTCTTCATACTGCAGAGTCCGCCTTTCAATTGGATGTTTCCCTTTTCTTGTTTATCATTGGCTCTTTTTCCTTATATCTGCTCTGGCAAATGCTAAGACCTTGTTTCATGCGGGATACTTACACTTTTATTCACGCATTGATCGTTTCTTCAAATCAAACATTATATGAAGTACCCTTTATCCTGGTCACAAAGCAGTAAGTGCCCTATTCAGCTAGATGAGCTTCAAAATACAGTTAATTGCAGTTAAATGTAATGAAAAGATAACATAATGAAAATCTGAAAGGTAGACCGAGGCACCCTCTGCCACCACGCTTCAGGTGCCTCTCCCTTTCGGTCCGAAACATTCCCCAATGTCTCAGTAAATACTTCTGTTGATAACCCGCGCGTTACTCCTCGCGCCCACTATTAAATGTAAGACTTTCTGTTACTTAACTTAAACCCTGTTTAATTTAATGTGTAGCAGTGTTATCAAATGAGATATACATTTTCGATATCGTTTTAATTTAAAGCCACAGATTAACTTTCATTGACTTTACATGGGTATAATATTATATGTCTGATTAAATAATTATATGTCGTCAGGTACTTTATTTACTAAACATTAGCAAATATTATAAGATCGCGAAAGGCCTCACAGGAAGTTCTATCCGGTCATCGGTCTTTGCGATCATTGTGTAAACTGATGACTATTTATATTTGCTCCACCAGATTATTTTACGGGATATTCCGGGTAAAGGAGTGCGGGGATGCAGGCAGAGTTTATCGGATATAAGGATGAGATGAAGAAGATAGAGGAAGCTATCATGCATTTTGACTCGAGGCTGGCTGACAATATTGCCATAATCTCAGGCCCCTACTCAGGCAAGACGACCCTGATGGACACCTTATACTTTAAGTTCCCCCTGAGGTTGTAAGAATAACAATCCCTGCTGACTGGAAAGAGCATCAGGGCTATCAGAAAGCGCTTAATAACGCCCGGGAAAAGATTATTTTCATTGACGATTGCCATCTCTTATACCAGAGGAGAGTGGGCGGGTTTGAAATGCTGGAAAGGTTTCTGGACCATATTGCACCCCATCCTCAATGTCTTTTCATAACTTCCTGGAACATATACTCATGGAACTACCTTAGCCAGGTGCTTCACGTCGAAAAGCACTTCCAGACACAGATCCGTCTGCCTGTGCTTGAGAGCGAAGAGGTCAGATCTGTCCCGATGGCCCCATGCAGTATGGGAGAGATCATCTTTGAGAAAGGAGATAAGAATACCATGGGGAGCCTCCTTGAATTCAAGAGATATCCCCTTTCCATAAAGAACATCGATAAGACCATCAATATCCCGCTGATCAGGCTCAATCTCAGTCTGTTGGTCAGAGCCTGATGAAGAAAAGATTGTAACTGGAAACGGAAGAAAAAGAAATAACAACCGAAGACCTGGCATTCATAAGGATTGTGGACATTTCTTCAGGGAACATCCTGCTGCGCAGATAATATGGAGCAAAAGCCTTCAGAATTCAACGATCAAAGTGGATGAGATATATACACCCTCTTTTGAGTTGGAACTTGACCATGATACAACCTTTGTCGGCTTCCTGATACTTTCAATGGGAAGGATATCAAAGGATAGCCTTGAGGGCTCTTTGGGAGAGGAAATCGACGTAACAAGGTCCTTGGCCATACTAAGGAAAAGTGAATTGATCGATATGAAGGAAGGCATCTGTTATATAAGACCTGAAGCAGTCTGTTACATTGGATCTCTTGCCAGAGATGCGAGGATGACCTGATGTCCACTCACAACCCAAACCCTGCAGAGATCCTGATTTCGATACTGGACTTCCAGGTTATATTCCAGATAATTGCCTTGGTCCTGGCATCATATCTATTTGTAAGGGTGGTAGTTTCTATCCTGTTCCGCCTGTCAGATAGGTTTGAGAGCCACCGGCTTCATATCCGAATGATTGCACCCCTCTTGAAAATGGTGGTATATCTTGTTGTTATATACTATATTGCCTCTTATGTCCTTTCACTTTCGTCGGACCAGCTGGTAGCCTTCAGTGCACTTACGGGTGCTATAATAGGCTTTTGTCTCAAGGACCTTTTTTCGGATGTTGCGGGGGGCGTGGTAGTTATAATCGAAAACACATATCATGTGGGCGATCAGATACGTATGGGAGATTACTACGGGGAGGTAATCGACATAGGTCTTAGGGCCACCCGGCTGAGGACACCTGACGATAACACCGTATCCGTTCCTAACAATCTCATTTTCACAGAGAATGTTGCAAGCGGTAACTACGGGAAATCCGAGATGACGGTTGTCACGGACATGTTCGCTGACCCCCAGTCAGATGCATATCTTGCCATGAAGATAGCAGAGGAGGCAGCCTTCACATCAAAATATATCTTTCTCGACGATAAGCATGGTGTTACCATACTGCTTAACGAGTTCCCTTCCCATCTCAGGATACGTATCAAAGCATACGTGAATGATCTTAGGTATGAGTTCAAGTTCAGGTCGGACATAACCCGGCGAAGCTGGAAGGCCTTCGCAGAGCATGGGATCAAAGCCCCCGAGGCATTTTTCCCTGGTTACTATCAGAGGGAACCCGGAGAGAACCCCGCTCAGAGAAGGCGGTCACGCCCTGAGAGGGTCAATTATGATGAGATCTGATAGAAGGATGAAATATGACAGAAACTTTGCGACAATAGTGACTTCACAACTGTGGGGCCTCTATATCCAGTAGTGCATTGTAACCATAAATGTCCACTCTGTTGTTTATGGTTACAGGTGTCATCATCCCTTGCACATTCATAAAGAGCTCCATCCTGCTTTCTATGGAGTTGATGCGATAGCTGTCCCTGTCGATAGTATATCTTATGGAATATTCTTTAAGATGCTCGTCCCCTTTAAGCCGTACACCTGCCATCTCAGCATCCCTAAGCACTGCACTGCTGTCAGGCAATGCCGTAAGGATAAAGCAGGAATCTGTTTTTTCCATACTCAGGAAAGTGGAATTTGCCAGAAGGATATTATTCTGAGCTAACTGGTCATAAGTCTCCCAGCCCTTCCTGTGCATTCCCTTTGTATCCCACACATCATCATTGCTTCTATAGTAGGCAGTATCATCGGCAATTACCAGATCAATTGAATCCTCCAGGGATTTTAGTCTGATAGCCATCCTTCCATTCGCATAGTCCACAGAGCCGTTCCCTTTCACGAGAGTGAAAGACTCACCCAGCATGGAAATGTTACTGTGGATACTGAACTGGTAGGAGTTCACATCTTTGGAAGTTTGAAGGATCCTGCCTGCAAGTGCGCGGGCATCGCTCACTTCCCTGTGTTCAAGATAAGCGACTGAAAGAAGGAGAAATAAGCAGGTGATGCAGATCAGAATAAAGACTGGCCAGTCGATTCTTTTTTTACTTTCCCGTACCGCTTTATTTTTTGCCCCTCCTCCTGCCTGCCCTAATCTGTCTGTCCGTGTCATGCATTTCACTCTTTTCTTCTGAAGAATGCAATGTATGAAACCAGGACCATAAGGCCTGCAATTATGACCCATATCAGATACTCGGGCACAGATGTTTTTCCATATGAAGGAGTTAACCCGGGAGACATGCCATCTGCACCTGCATTCTCATCAGACTCCTCAGGATTAACTGTACTGGCATCTGAAACATCCTGGACGGATCCTGAAGGTATTAAAGGCTCAGGGTCCAGTGAATCGATGATGCCATCGCCATCAGTATCAGGGTTAAAAGGATCAGTACCTATCCTGTACTCCACAACATTGGGCAGCCCGTCCAGGTCCGAATCAAGGGGGCCACGGGATTCAGGCATGACAGGCTTTCCTGCAAGAGCAAAGGACGAAAGGTGCGGGACCCTTGCCCATACATATCCTGCGTAACTCTCGCCATATAGTTCAACATCCCCGGTGCTCACTCCAGTGTACGGCAGCTTTGTCCATCTGCGGGTGTTCTCATTGAAGTGATAGATGCACAGGGTATTCTCATTAATGTCGTTAGAATCGGATGCATCGCCGTCCCCGTTCCGGTCCAGTTCGCTGGAGCGATAGTAGATTTTCAGCAGAGTGCTGTTCATTATACTGCCAGTAGTATTCTGTATATTCTCACTGACATCAATGTTGACATACTTTCCAACAGCATACTCTCCGGATGCCAGTCCGGATCTTGAGGACAGCGGGACCGGTGAGGAGTTAGCTTTCCTTAGTTTTATCCATGGAGTGACAGTCTCATCAAGGACAACACCAACCGACATATCCGTTCTTTTTATGGAATCAGCAGACTCCATTAGGAATATGTCATTCGCTGCAAAATATTCTACCTGGACGGAACCGGAGGAAGTGGTGACCTGTTTGCTCCTGAAAGCGTCCAGTATGCGGCAGTAGTCATACATGTAAGGAACTGAAAGCATTACCACTGTTTGTGTCTCATTCCATACTCCATACCTGACATCCATCCTGTCATGATCGGATGTGATCATGTTTGAGAGTGCTTCACTATCGTCACTCAGCAAATCATAGGTAATTTTCCCTGCGGTGCCATTTACAACTCCTGGTCTGCCAAGCAGCAGGATGCAGGACTCGTGTGAATGATTTGCCAGAAGTTCATCTGCAGAAAATACAGTTATGTTCGTATATCTGCTCAAAGAATCCAGCAGTTCTTCGTTTGCTTCTCTCATATCATACACTGCGGTGATGTTCCTGACATTTGCTACAAAAGAATCCATGTCAAGCGAATCAATGAGATTATCGCCGTCCGTATCCTCAAGTAATGGGTTTGTGCCGAGCTCTATTTCCTGAAGATCGGTCAATCCGTCCTTGTCCGTGTCTGATGAAAGGGGGTTTGTTTTCATCCCCAGTTCCTCAAAGTCTGTGAGACCGTCATTATCAGTGTCCTCTGAGAGGGGATCGGTTCCGGTGCCATGTACCTCATATCCATCCTCAAGTCCGTCTTTGTCGCTGTCGGGGTCAAACGGGTCTGTACCGTGGACCCATTCAAGGTAGTCGAACAGGCCGTCATCATCGGAATCCGGCTTCAGTGGATTGGAGCCGAACTCATATTCCTGGAGATCTGTCAGTCCGTCATTATCAGTATCTGCTTTATTGGGATTTGTGGATAAGAGATACTCGGTAAGATCATCCAGCCCGTCACCGTCGGTATCCGGATTCAACGGGCTGCTGCCAAAGAATACTTCGGTTCCATCGTCAAGTCCGTCTCCGTCGGTGTCGTAATTCGTCGGGTCTGTGCCAAGAATGTACTCCACATAATCGCCCAGTCCATCGCCATCGGTGTCAGGGTTAAGGGGGTCGGTCAATGTGATATAACACTCTGTGTGGTCATCCAGCCCGTCAAAGTCACTATCCTTGAATCCCGGGTTGCTGGTCACATGGATCCTGTGGGTACCTGTGGAATCGGTAATTTCCACATACCAGCCTATCTGTTCGTTCACATCTATGAGGCCGTCCTTGTCCCCATCCTCTCCGAAAGGCACCCAGCCTTCTTTTGCAGGATAGTCATGTGTGTCGATAATCCCTATGACCGTTCTCTCTTCTTCGGGAGGTGCCGGCTGGGATATATTCCATGTCTGATAGAAGCGTAACTTAGAGATACCCGTACTGTCCGATGCATTGAACCACAACGTGGAAGATCCCATCGTCTCAGTGCCTATGGCAGGTGTTCCGTTATATATTTCTTCGTGTACCGTAGAATTATCCATGCTCATAAACAGCCAGCATCTTGCAGGTGTACCTGTGATGTTGGCAGCCGGGTCTTCCTTACCTGTCAGAGTGTAATCTATCACGGCTGTAATATTAGCGCCAGGATCGGCCTTTATGCTGCTACCCATGCCGTTCAGGTCAACATTGCCGATATAAGCTTTTGCAACGAAGTCAGGGTCATCGGCATCCGGGATACCGTTACCATTTGTATCCTTTGACCGGGGGTTGAGACCTTTGAGGAATTCACTGAAGTCACTCAGTCCGTCGTCATCGGTATCTTGTTTAAGGGGGCTGGACCACACATGCTGTGTAAATCTCTCTCCATAGAATACGAATTCAATCTCCCATCCGTTATGTTCTATAAAGTCGCTGAGTCCGTCCCCATCGGTGTCCCAGTTGAGAGGATCATATCCATAGCGCAGCTCAAGTCCGTCCTCTAGGCCGTCCCCATCGGTATCTTTGTTAACAGGAGAGATGCCATATTCGATCTCATATCCATCGGAGAGTCCGTCATTGTCAGTATCCCACCTGAGATGTGAAGTGCCATAGAGCAGTTCATCCGTATTGCTAACTCCGTCACCGTCGATATCATTGGATTTAATTGCTGTCCAGAGAACGAAGCTCTCTATTGTGTCTGGCATTACGTCGAAATAGAATGTGGAAATATCGCCATTGGAAGTATCGGTACTATCCTTTTCACTGCAGTGCCAGCCAAACAGCCACCAGCACTTATCATAGTATACCCTGTAATCTATACTCAGCCAGAACCGGAACGGGAAATTGACGGCGGCTTCAGGCTCCAGCCAGATATGTGACCTGTAGTCGGTCTCTTTCTTCCAGAGGTAGTCAGACCCCAGATACGTGGTGGTTGCACCCTGGGTAGTTGAACTGTTACCTGCAAGCGTGCCGGAAGGGTTATAATAATACTGGGGCCGTATATAGCTGTTCTGCAAGTTTGTAAATGAGCCGCGGGATGTTTTTGTGATAACGCCCTTAAAGTTGCTTTCCAGCTCGATGCGATCGCCCTCTGTAAGGCCGTTGTTCGTATGGTCTATCACGTTCATGGAAGTATTCAGTACTTTCAGATCAGTTTCTGTTTTTATTCTCACGTCCGTAAAAAGCCCGATAAACCATTCAAAGAACATCTGGGACCAGCCTTTACCAAATATCCAGCCTATTATCAGGTCAGAAAGAGCAATAAGCGCTGCAATGGCCCACCCAACAACGGGTATCGCGCCTATGGCCGCCAGGATGACGGCATAGATCACCATAAGTACGGCATACAGGGTCCCGACAAATATGCCATACCCGGACCATCCTTCACTGGAGGCTATCGACCAGAATGCATAGAATGCTATCGCACCAATGACAACCCATGCTATCGCGGAAAGTACGCTGGAAATCCTGTTCACGGCACCCAGGAAACCGTTGCGTATATTTGAGACGGATTCGGTCATTGCCTTCATGAGCTTCCAGCTGCTCTGGCCTGCGATCGGTGCCAGAGATTCAAGTCTGGTGAACGTGATGAAAGAGTAGAGTGCAGTTCCTCCTATGATTAGATTGCAGACAAGGGCAATTGACGATATCCCATAACTGTCGATTATGTCAAGAACCTCGTTCCCTTCGGGAAAATTGAAATCCGTCTCAACCGTGCCAATCCTTGTAACAGTTGATTCGCCCGTTTCCCAGGAGATCATCAGATTCATCATGGTTGAAAGCGTTGTCTCCTCAAGGTTTCTATCGATGCCCCACCGCTGTAGCTCCTCCAGCATCTCCTCCGTTGAGATAGTTTCTGCTCTGTCGGTATCGTACCAGCTCATCTTCATGCTCTTTGAAGTGATCATAGGGCGATCCGTAAGATCGATAAGGAAACTGCTCCCGGTAACATATGAGCCCATTGACAGATCATCCATTGCACTGTAACGGAAATCATCTTCAAATATGCCGATCATGGGAAGGACCCTACCGGCAGGCAAAGTGGATAATGCATCCGGGGTCAGTTCACTTGTAATGATTACAAGAGCCTCGTCCTGGTGGCTGGCAAAGCCGGTTTTTGAGCTGACCGTTACATTATAGTCATCTCTTAGTTTTCCAGGCATCTGGTCAAGAGGTGTCTTGTCTCTGAGGAATGCATATGTAAGGACAAAGCCAGCTTCAAACACACTGTCCATATCATCGCTGAACAAGAGACCAAAGTCCGAGCCGCAGTTTTCCTCAACGCTAAAACCTGTGAGCATGAAACTCTCATTGTAGTTTGCAAGGGTAGAGGAAACTGATTCATATTGAGTGGTAACGAGGGTAAATGTCTCCCATTCTTCCCTTTCATCCTTATTTGCAAGAATTCTTGCGCCACCACCACTCTCAGCAGAAAAATACTGGTCGTTACCGGCTTTCAGCGCGATTTTGCTATCCTCAAGATCAAGCAGCTCAAACATTTCCCACTCTCCTATCTCCGTGCTGTTTGCTATCAGCTCCTGCCCTCCACCATTTGCCGCGTAAACATATTTCCCGTTAGGTGCTTTCAGAGCAACTCTGTTACTGCTGATATAAACGATCTCAAATATTTCATTGCTTGTAACAGAAGAGCTGCCTGCAACGAGTTTTGATGTTGGGCCGTCGACTGAGACATACTGACCTTTATTTGCTCTCAGTGAGACTTGCTTCGGTCTGTCAGTCTGTCCCATGACCATCCAGATAAGCTGTGCACGAGTGAAGGTATCCTGTGCAGAATCCTGCGGATAGAACATCCGGCCGTTCAGGGCAACGACATCTCCAAAGTCCTTAACAGGAGAGAGGGGAACGTATGCCTTGCCTAATGTTACAACGATGCCGTAGTCGTTGAGAGCATCGGAGTCAGAGCTTATGCCACCTGTAAGTTCAAGTTCCCAGAGCTGCTGCGGGTTTGCCTGAGAAGAATTCTGGAAGACAGTCCCATTGGCATCTGAATTTACTTCCAGGCACTTCCCGCTGTTTTTGCCTGTAAGCTTGTAAAAACCATTGCTATCCATTACAAGCTCCCATAACTGATGATTCTCTCCGGCGTAGCTGCCCATAGTCACATTTGCCATATTGTCCAGACTGGAGTTGAACACCTCAAGGCATTTGTCACTATCACGGGAGATAATCCTGTAATAAGTTCCGTCCACTGATTCCATTCTCCATAGCTGGTAGCTATCGCCGGTGTAATTGCCTGTGGTGACCGTTAGCTCTTCCTTCCCGCCCGTGTCGAGAATCTGCAGACTCTCCCCGCTATATGCAGAAATGATCCTGCAATCTACAGGCACTGTGAGCTCAAGCATGGGCACGACAGTGACATCATTCTTTGATCCATTGAGATCTTTCATAGTCCCCTTTGAGTCGTCGGGCCAGTCCCAGTTCTGGTTGATAAGGCTCAGATGCCCCGGATTTTCAGGCCTGACCTGGAGATTAAGGTAGGTGGGATTTCCATTGGTTGTAATGTTGAATTCAAAACTATCACTTACTACGGACTTCGAAAAGGGAGAAAGATCCAGGGCATCGATTACCCCATCATTGTCATTATCAAGGTCCCATGAATTTGGAATTCCGTCGCCGTCCACATCAGGATGGACACCAGTGACCTCATAATAATCAGGAAGTCCATCCCTGTTGGAATCCGGTTCAAGTGGGTCCAGGCCGTTCAGAATCTCGAAAAGGTCATCAAGTCCGTCAAAATCAGAATCCGGATTATTGGGGTCAATTCCCAGAATCTTCTCTATGGAGTCCGGGATGCCGTCACCGTCACTGTCCGGGCCATACTTCGCAGGATCCAGGTCAATTTCTGAAAAATCTGTTGAGAGCAGCAGGGAAGAACTCCCGTCTCCCTTTCCCGCTATAGTATCATCATCTATTGCAGCCAGCAGTGAATCAAGATCAATGTCGGGATCACGCTGGTTGGCAAAGGCAATTGTCTGGGCCATGGCATTCAGCGTGGAAACTTCAAAGGGTGTAATAGACGAGGACGGAAGAGTGGAATTTAAAAAAGCATCATTGCTGGATGTAGCCATGACAGGATAAACACCCTGAACCCATCAGGAGAAATATAGTAGACACTGCAAAGAATTGAACTACTTTTTTATTATCGATGCATTTTTTAGTAATCGTTTTGGTGATCATCTGACAAGCTCCAGAATTGGAACTTTGCTAACGTTAACAGTCTTCCTTCTTACTATAAGAAATTATTCAACAGTTCTAATTTATTTATATGGCTAATATACTTATTCTATTATACTTCTTTTTCTGTAAAGGAGTAGGAAGGCAGGTATCTGAGCGAATAATGAGGAATATAAATGTACATATAGTTCCAAACCCTGCCTTGCCCCGATTCCCAGCAATGCCCCCTGCATAAGCAAAACACCTAAGTAATGTGGGCGACCTCCTTTGTAATGGAATGAGTCAAGGCTTGTTTTAAACGATACTGAGTTGATACAGTGACAATACAAGACGGCGATACTATTAAGATTGATTACACAGGCACCCTTGATGATGGTTCTGTATTCGATAGTTCTGCTAACCATGATCAACCCCTTGAATTCACAGTAGGGGCCGGCCAGGTCATACCTGGTTTCGAGGAAGCTGTCAGAGGTATGGAACCGGGAGAGGAGAAGCAGTTCAGGATCGAGCCATCGGAAGCTTACGGTGAGTACGATGAGTCCCTTGCCCAGCAGGTCCCAAAGAACATCCTCCGTTCAGATATGCAGATAGAGGAAGGGATGATGCTGCTGGTAAAGACCCCTGACGGACAGGAGATACCTGCAAGGGTAACCAGGATAGGTGATGAAGAGATCACCCTGGACATGAACCATCCGCTTGCCGGAAAGGCTTTGAATTTCAGCATCAAGGTCGTTGATGCATAGATCTGCAGGTGTTATGGCCTTATGGCTGTAACGCCCTTTACATCTTTTTCTGTGCCAGTTCCCTGTATTCCATAACCTTTGCATCCCCGGGCTTTATCTTCAAGGCCTCGTCGTAGGCTGTGATAGCATTCCTGTAATCTCCCAGATAATACAATGCAATGCCCTTCTGTACCCAGACAGAACTCTGCCGGCGCCCTGTGGCAATAAGCCTGTTGAAGCATTCGAGGGCAACCTGGTACTTTCTCAGGTGAACACAGGTTATGCCTTTGTTCATAAGAGCAAGGCCGTTATCAGGCTCAAGCTGTAAAGCCGCCTCGAAACATTCATAGGCAGCAGCGTGGTCTTTCTTTTCTCTCCCCGCCCGGATCCCTTCATCGGTCCATTCTGCTGCACTCCTGTTACCTCTCTGCCGCAGCTTCCTTCTTGCTCTCTCAAGGGCACTCACTGTATCGAAAGGTTTCTCGCGTGACCTGGCAATTGCCGGTGATTGCGCTTGCTCCCTGGGTCTTGACAGGGCCTCTTTCTTCTGCGGGACATACTCCGCTTTTCCAAGCATCTTCCTGAGAAGGATGATAGCAGCATCCTTATCAAGCGGATTGTTGTTGTTCCCGCACTTCGGGGACTGGATGCATGAAGGACAGCCACCTGTACAGGGACAGCTCTCGATGGATCTCAGGGTTACTTCAAGCATCTCCACTATCTTCACATACCCGCTCTCTGCATAGCCGACCCCGCCCTGGTGGCCGTCGTACACGAATATACCGCTTTTGCCTGCAAGGTCCGGGTGCTCGGTAGCTGACACGCCTCCAATATCACTCCTGTCTGCAAGCAGGTGCAGAGGATACATCCCTATCATGGCATGCTCGATGGCGTGGATACCGCCTGCAAGATCACAGCCATGCAGCTCGACTGCCTGAGCGAACTCTGCAGGCATCTCCAGCCAGAGAGCCTCCGTGCTGAGGGTGAACTTAGGCATCTGCAGGGAGTACTGCCCGAGATCCTCATCTGTACGCTGCCTGATCTTCTTGTATCCGGTTACCTGCTGGGTGACATCCACATCCCCGAAACAAACCTTGACATTGGAGCAGGCAGGAAGGGACTTGCTGTGGAAAATCTCTTTGATAACGATATCCGAAGACACCAGCGAGCGTGTATAGTACCCGTCCTGTGCCTGCTCCACTATTATTTGTCTCTTGCCATGGTCCTGCCTTGTGACACAATAGGGCACGCCCTTATTGATGTAGATCGCACCTTCAAAGGCCTCCCTGTATGCCTGCAGCCTTGTCATATCCCTCTCAAGGGGCTGCCGGGTGGCCCTGTCTATCATTGTATATGAATCACTGTCGATATCGCGGATAGAGACATTCCTGTGGGGATTGGGGTCAAGACATTGTTTAGCATCCAGACCACCGAGCAGGCCTTCCTCCTCGAGCACTTTTATAATGGCATTGTACTCATTCCCGAAATGCTGTGCGTCCTCCGGCTTCAGGGGGATCTCCATGGCTGCACACAGCAGATGCCCTGCCTGGATGTAACGGTTGGATACATTGATCACGGCTTCCTCGCAGTTCCTCCTGAAAAAGTCCCCGGGATTGCGCATATAATATTGGTCCAATGCGTTTGAATCCGCTACAAGCACCACGACACTTTCCCGGCTTCCGCGCCCGGCCCTTCCGGCCTGTTGTCTGGCACTCATTATCGTGCCCGGGAAACCATCCATGATGCATGCATCAAGTCCTCCGATGTCAATACCCATCTCAAGGGCATTAGTAGAGATCACACCACCAATCTCGCCCCCGGAGAGACCTTTCTCGATGGCTTCGCGCTCATGACCCTGATAACCGCCTCTGTAGGGACTGATATTCCTGCTGACTCCGCGGCTGGCAAATATGTTCCTGGACTCAACGAACATCCTTTCCACTTTCTGCCGCGACCTGGCAAACGCAATGGTCTGGAAGCCGCTCTGGACAAAGTTAGTGAAAAGCTCCACAGTCTCACCAAAGCTGGACTTGCGGAGCGTGAAGTTGCGAGAGTTCTCATAGAGAGGCGGGTTCCAGAATACAAACTTCTGAGCACCCCTGCCGGAACCATCGCTGTCTACCAGGGAAACATCCTTTCCTATCAGAGCCGAGGTATGCTGTACGGGATTGCCGATGGTGGCGGTGCAGCATATATACTGCGGGTCCGACCCGTATAATTCACACACCCTGTTAAGTCGCCTGAGCAGATTTGCCATATGGCTGCCCATTACCCCGCTATAGGAGTGGCTCTCGTCAAGTACGATGAACCTCAGGTTGGAAAGGAAACCTCTCCATTGGTGTTTCCACGCCAGGAAACTCATGTGGAGCATATCAGGATTTGTGAAAAGTATCCGCGGGTTCCCGTACTTTACAGAACTCTTCTCGGCCTGCGACATGGTGCCTATGAACTTATCTATCCTGATATCCAGTCCCATTTGATCGCTGGAGTCCCTGAAGGTCTGGAGCTGGTCGTTGACCAGAGCATTGAGCGGAGAGATATACAGAGCTGTCGCCCTTGGGTCATCAATGATAGTCTCAAATATTGGAAGCATGTAGCACAGGGACTTACCGCTTGCCGTGCTTGTGGACAGCACGATGTTCTGACCCTCGCGGATCTTTTTGATAGCTTCCGCCTGATGGGTGTATAGCTGTTCTATCCCTTTCCCGGCTAATGCATAACTCATCAGGGGCTTAAGTTCAAGAGGACTGTAAGCAGGCTCCCTGGAAGATATCTCCTCTATGTGGACTATCTGCCCTTCATATCTTCTTGATGCTTTCAGTCTGTTGATCAGTTCAGGGACATCCATTAAGAAAAGCTCCGTTGTTCAGAGTACGAGAACACTCATATCCGGCAAGTCCTCGTCCCCATATCACAAAAAGCTTTTGCTCATCATGAATTCATTCTGCCCACGTCAATATTTTAAATATGGGGACAGCCTTCTTTATTAAGGGGAGAATCAAGTGAGAATAAGGTCAGTTGAGAACTTTCCTTCAACTTATGTACTGCTAGTGGCTGCTACTTTAATTGCTATTTTAGTTATCACTGCACTCGCCTGCGGATGCCTCAGTTCCCAGAGAGGGACAGACCTTCCCCCGGCCAACAACCTTTCATCCGGTCCCGCTGAGGAATATCCTCTTGCATCGCTCGTTGCAGACGAACTTGAGATACCCTGGTCCCTCGCTTTCCTTCCTGACGGCAGCATGATCTTTACTGAAAGACCGGGAAGGGTCCGCCTTATAGATAATGAAGAAGGCCTGCTGGCCAATCCTCTCCTGACCATAGGCGAAGTGGAACATACAGGCGAGGGAGGATTGCTGGGCATTACGGTACATCCTGATTTTGAGAACAATAGCTTCATTTATGTATATTACACCTACAGGGAGGATGACCGCCTCTTTAACAAAGTGGTAAGATACACCGAGAATAACAGGGAACTGGCTGGTGCAGATGTGATCATCAACAGTATCCCAGGAGGTGGCAATCACAATGGGGGCAGGATCGCTTTCGGACCCGATGGCATGCTCTATATAACCACAGGAGATGCAGGAGAGGATTTCCTTGCCCAGGACCCTGGATCCCTCGCGGGGAAGATACTTCGTGTAACAGATGAGGGTGATATACCAGGAGACAATCCTTTCCCCGGCTCACCTGTCTATACCCTTGGGCATCGCAACCCCCAGGGGCTTGCATGGGATGAACAGGGAAAATTGTGGTCCACAGAGCACGGCCCCCTGACCCGGGATGAGCTGAACGTCATCAAGGCTGGGAATAACTATGGCTGGCCGGAAATAACCGGTGATGGAACCGCCCAAGGAATGGAATCACCCCTCATCCACAGCGGCGTGCAGACCTGGGCTCCATCGGGAGCTGCATACTTTAACGGCTCGGTCTTTTTTGCAGGCCTGAGGGGTCAGGCTCTCTATGAAGCTTCTGTGGATACCGGAGACGGAACAGACAATATGGAACTGCAGGAGCATTTCAGCGGCGAGTTCGGCCGGCTGAGGGATGTTGTGGCAGGGCCTGATGGCAACCTGTATCTTCTCACAAGCAATCTGGATGGCAGGGGCCGTCCTGTCAGCGGGGATGACAGGATCATCAGGATAAATGCCAGCAGGATC
>JASKKT010000004.1 GCA_030154025.1 Methanolobus sp. | reverse complement strand
CTACGATGACCAGTAAGCCTGTAAGTGTGGCCAGCAGTAACGTTGTCTTAAGCATGTTCCTCATTTTTTACCTCGTAGAGATATTGTCATATTTATTCATAAGCGCAATTCAATTGTTTGTACATCTATATATCATTTTCTACATAGTGGTTCTACAGGTAATCATATTTTCAAAAACAATAGAATTATAGGTCTATACTTGCTAAACAGAGTGCAGAAGGAAAAGCAGAAGAAGGGATATGAGCAGTATTTGCTCATATCTCTTCGATGGATATATTCTCCCCTGTGCTCATCTCCACAACGAGCGTTTCAAACGCTGCCATCTCAGCCTCAAGCTGCACGATCTCGGGGTCGGTGACACCGACCCGCTCCTCACTTAACAATGCATCTGCTTCGGATAACTCCGCCCCACTTGCATTCCCGGATAAGGTATCACCTCCTTTCACATCGCTGTCCGTGCAGCCTGAGACTATAAGTCCCAGCAACATAATTCCAAGTATCATAAGGTACTTTTGTTTTAGCATCAATCATCATCCCCTACATAACTACTATTATATTCTTATTCATTTATTTGAGATTAATGCTGCGTTCAGATACCAGTTATATTGCCGGATATGGAAGAGTTGCCTTCTGAGGTGTTATTGCCGGAGTTGTCCACGGATTCGTTCCCAGAGTTCTCATCGTCTTCCTCGTCCTCACCCATGTCAGACTCTTCGGAACCCTCGTCAGATTCTTCCTCTTCATCGTCATACTTTGCCCACTCTTTGGTGACACCCTTCTGCTCATAGGAGCCATCACCAGAGAGAACCACTGTACCTTCTCCGTCAACCGAGAGAGACATATCCTCTGAGCGGATCATCACTGTAAGGCGGCTGCCTTCAATAGTAACTGTTCCGGTAAGGTTGTGGAAGACAAATGCCCTGTTATTACTCTCGCTGTTACCTGCATCGATGTTGGATGGTCCGTAAGATGCGTCACTTGTGTTAATGACTGCGTCTCCGGCCATATCCTTTACCACGAGCTTTGCATCGGTTGCATTGAATTCCAGTGTAAGGTTGCCTGAAAGTACTGCAGTACCGTTACCTTCAGCTTTCAGGGTGTTGTTCCCGGTAAGCACTACCAGTCCCTCGCGGTGCTGCTTGAGGCCCTTGAGCATATCCTTCAGGAGGGCGTTTGCTTCTTTTATCTTTTGCCCTGCCATGTTCATGTTCCTGACAAGTTCGGCTTTTTCATCTGCAGCAGTGGCATTTGCTGCCTGCAGCTGGTATGCTCTTGCCTCCGCGATCAGTGACCTGTATTCCTCAAGCATTGACCTGAGTTCCGTTACATCCTCACCGTTATTTTCCAGGCGTGCAATCTCGTTCTCCAGACGCAGTGCCATGTTCTCGGATGTCTTTATGACAGCACTCAGTTTATTATCTGCAGATTTTGCTGCAGACACTGTTTTCTGCCTGTTTGCATCCTTCCAGATGTCCCTGATATCCCTGGCGCACTCAGCAAGTTCCTTCCTCGTACTTGCTGCAGCCACGTCCTCTTTTACCAGTTCCAGCTGTGCAATGTAATCCTCATCTTCAAGGGAATCGATCATATAGTCAATAGTGCTGTTCAGGTATTCCTTTGTAGCCTCAATAGCTTCTTCTGAAGCAAGGTTCTTGTCGTTGTTCTTCATTTTCACGAAGTTGTCCCTTGCATCAAGGTAACCTGCCTTCACATTCTTGTTCCCTTTTGCCTTGTTCACCAGGGTCGTATTATTCATGTCCTGGATCGTACTGCTCAGGCCCTCTGACTGCTTGCGCAGGGCATTCTCGTTGGCATTGACCATGTCGCGGTCCCTGTCCTTGATCAGGACGCCTGCCTTCTGTGCGTTGTCCGACGCGGCAAGAGCTCCCGTGGAAAGGATACTCGCCACCATAAGTACCATTGCAAGGTATGCAAATAATTTCATTCCCATTTTTCTCATGTGTTCCCTCTCTTTGGCGTTTTTATCAAATATTAATAATCATCAAATATTAATAATCATAACTGCTAAATTCTTAGAATCTGAGTTCCCGTCAAGCAGATATCTATTCACCGAGTTCCACCCGGTATCTGCTTGCAACTTACAGATTCTAAGAATCCAGGTTTTGATCTGTTCGTTTTTGCCTTTGTTCTCAACGTTTTTTGCAGGCCGTTGTGTTTAACTTACTGTCTCTGCACTTGTGCCTGCAATCTACTGATTGTCAGATGAGCATATAAGCATACTTTACTTTATGTAATCTTTACTGAACTTTTTCATCGTATCTAAGCTCAATTAGGGCTCTTTTTACTTGATGAAACTTTATATTGCTTCAGCTAGCTTTTAGAAGAAAATATTATATGGATGTACTTAATAAATACATTGTTTGTGTCAACCCGAAAAACTCTCTGCATTTTGGCTTTACTCATTCTCTTTCCGGCAAGCCTCCTTTTTGCTGCCGCTGCAGACATGGCAACTGTCCATGGTGTGATATATGAATGGGGGACCTTTGAACCTTTGGATAATGTCATCGTGGAGGTCAATTCCACACCACCCCAGTCCATGCTTGCAAGATATGGCCTCTATTCATTCAACCTGTTACCTGGAGACTATGTTATATCTGCGAGCTATTATCGTAATAGCACACTTGTTCGCTATACCCAGGAAGAGATAACAATAACCGGTTCAGGTGATTATGTCATAGACCTGATCCTTCTCCCTGCATATGACGATGAAGGCCTGGATGAAGCCGAGTTCACTGAGCTCGATGAGCTTGCCGACCTTGCAGAAGATGAAGACATAAACTCATTCTCATACGGCACTCTGTCCCTCCTTATACTGACAGCCCTGGCATTTGCTGCGGGTACATACCTGCTGTCAGTGCGGCGTAAGGCCAGACCTGTACAGGCTGAAGATGAAATTCATTATGCTGATGAGACAATCCCTGATATGGACGCCGGATATGCTGCCCTGCCCGATGACCTGCGGGAAATGGTAAGCGTCATTTCCCGCAACGGTGGCCGCATTACACAAAAAGATCTCAGGGGAGCCCTGAAACATTCGGAGGCAAAGGTCAGCCTGATGATATCCGACCTTGAGGACCGCGGAATTGTCCGCAAGTTCAAAAAAGGCAGGGGAAATGTAGTCTTTCTGGTGCATCCTGAAAAGAATGGCGCTGAAAATATCCAGCCTGAAGGGACAAACCAAAATATATAACTGTATTTGATGCCTAAGGATACAGAAATCATCCAGAGTATTTTATCGACTCTTACGAGGTATATATGCGAGTTTCTATGGACCTTGAACTGAAAGACATCCCGGGGCAACTAGTCCTTGCACTGAAGCCCGTTTCTGAATTTAAGGGCAATCTCATATCTGTCGTGCATCACCATGAGAAGAAGACGCCCCGCGGCAAGATCCCCGTGCATCTTGTATTCGAGATCAAGTCCGATCACCTTGACAATATAATATCCCTCCTGGAAGAAAGCGGGATCAGCGTGGTGAGCGTGGACGAGAAGAGGTATCTTGAGCACGGTGCAGTGATACTTATAGGCCACATAGTGCACACTGACATCAAGGACACCATTGATAAGATCGACAATACAGGATATGCTGAAGTTGTTGACCTGAACCTGGCAATGCCGCGTATAAACAGGCCTTCCTCAGCTTCCCTTAAGATAGATGCTGTGAGCAAACAGCACATGAGCGCTGCCATAGAATTGCTGAAATCCATTGCAAAGGAGAAGGACCTGCTGGTCATAGAGCCTATATGTGTCAACTGAGGATGATGTAATGAAAACGATACGTGCATCAATAATAGGTTTTGGGGCTGTGGGCCGGGGTGTTGCAAAAGTGCTTCTTGACAAGCGTGACTACCTGCGTAGCATCGGCATCGACCTGAAAGTGATCGCCATAGCGGATTCGAGAACAGCGGTCGTTGACTCTCAGGGTGTGGACCTTGCATCTGCACTGTCCCGCAAAAAGGAAACCGGGGCAGTGGGGAGCGATACCATTTCCGGTACCGAGATAATAAGGACAGTGGACCATGAGCTGGTGATAGAGACCACCCCTACGAACATCGAGACCGGTGGCGTAGGACTTGTCAATATGATGGCCGCCTTTGAGAGGGGTATGGATGTAGTGACGTCCAACAAGGGCCCCCTTGCTCTCAAGTACGGCGAGGTGATGGCGGCAGCTAAGAGCTCAGGCTCACACTGCAGGTTCGAAGCCACCGTAGGCGGTGCGATGCCTGTCATTAACCTTGCATGTGATGTGCTTGCAGGTAACAGAATGATCAGTATGGAAGGCATTTTCAATGGCACCTGCAACTATATCCTCAGCCGCATGATGGAGGAGCAGGCCCCTTACGAGCAGATGCTGGCCGAGGCCCAGGAACTCGGGATAGCTGAAAAGGATCCTTCGTATGATGTTGAAGGCATTGACACCGCATCCAAGCTTGTGATAGTAGCCAATTCCATCTTCGGGATGAACGTTTCTTATAAAGATGTGACAGTGACCGGTATCACCAGGATAACTCCCGAGGCGCTCTCACTTGCAAACGCTGATGGCTTTGCAATCAAGCTCATAGGCGAGGTCAACGACAGCAATATCAACGTCGCACCCAAGCTGGTGCCGCTGAGCCATCCACTTGCAGTGGGCGGTACACTGAATGTGTTCTCAGTGCAGACCGACCTCGCGGGTCCCATAACCATCACAGGAAGAGGCGCAGGCTCAATAGAGACAGCCAGTGCCATCCTGAGCGATATCATCGGCATCTACAGGAACTAAGGTTAAGCTGATCGACATGACGAGTTTCAGGGAATTTGCACAGGCCTGTAAGGTGATCGAGGCGACCTCCGGTTCACTGGAGATGACCTCGCAGGTTGCAGAGCTGATGAAAAAAGTGAGCCCTGAGGAACTTCCAATCGTTACTCATTTCGTCATGGGTGAAGTGTTCCCTGCATGGAGTTCCCAGGAAATGGGCGTAGGCGCAGGTATCCTGTATGCCGCCCTTGCCAGGTCTTCCGGGCTTTCTGTAGGTGATATCGAGAATCTTGTCAAGGATACGGGAGATATTGGCAAGACCGCAGTGAAGGCACTGGCAGGGAAGTCAAAGGGCCAGGCAACATTCTCATCATTCCTTGAGGAAGCCCCTGAGCTTTCCCTCCATGAGGTCTTTGAACGTTTCCAGGCGATCTCCAGGTCTTCCGGTAAGGGTTCCCAGACATCCAAGATCAAGAACCTCCAGTATCTTTTCAACTGCTCAGGCCCCGAAGAGGTCGGCTATATCGCCAGGCTTGCCGTGGAGGACCTCAGGATAGGGGTCGGTGAAGGTATTGTGCGCGATGCCACAGCTTCTGCGTTCAATGTCCCAGTGGCTTCCGTGGAGCGTGCCTTCATGCTCACCAACGACATGGGACTTGTGGCAGCTACAGCTCGGGAAGGTGGGACTGAGGCTGTGGGGGGACTTGGTCTTAAGCTGAACCGTCCTATCAGGATGATGCTTGCGCAGATCGCTCCCACCATCGAGTCAGCTATTGCGGAAGTAGGCGAAGCGGCCATCGAGTGGAAGTTCGACGGTGCAAGGGTCCAGATCCATAAGGATGGCGACAGGGTGACCCTTTACTCCCGCAAGCTTGAGGACATTAGCAGTTCCCTGCCTGATATTGCTGCATCTATAAGGAAATACGTTCATGCGGATTCAGCCATTCTTGACGGGGAGGCGGTTGCCCTGGACGAAAGAGGTCATCCCCGTGCCTTCCAGGACATACTCAGGCGCCTGAGGCGGAAGTACGAGGTGGACTCCACTGCAAAGGAAATCCCTTTATCGATCAACATCTTTGATATAATGTACCTAAATGGGGAGGATCTGATAGACCTGCCTTTGATAAGAAGAAGGGAACTGCTTGAAAGCTGTGTGGAGAACGGCGATTCCATTAGTGTGGCCAGGCAAGTGCTTACCAGTAATTACGAGGAGATCAGCGTAATATATGCCGAGGCTCTCAAGGCAGGCCATGAAGGTATCATGATCAAAAACCCTCAGTCCCCTTACTCTCCAGGGAAGCGGGGTAAGAACTGGCTCAAAAAGAAGCCTGTCATGGAGACCCTGGACCTGGTTGTGATCGGTGCCGAATGGGGTTATGGGAAGCGTACAAGTTTCATGGGATCTTTTGCCCTCGCCTGCCATGATCCCCGGACGGGGCGCTTCCTGCCGGTGGGAAAGGTTGCTACCGGATTCTCGGACGAGCAGCTGGCTGAACTCACGACAATCTTTTCGGACCTCATAGTAATGGAATCGGGTATCAGGATAGAGCTCAAGCCCCAGGTCATCTTTGAGGTCGCCTTCGAGGAGATACAGAAGAGCACCAATTACGAATCCGGCTATGCTCTCCGGTTCCCCCGGCTTGTGAATGTGCGGGATGACAAGTCCCTGGAAGATGTTGAGACCCTGGGCAGGCTTGAAGAGATGTACCGCCTGCAAAGGGAAAGGGGGATTGGTCCGGGTACTGCATAAGAGGTGGCAGATGAATACAAAGTTGATAACAAAACTGATAACACTTATCCTTATATCAGGTTTCCTGATCCTTGCCGGCTGCCTGGAGAATGTGTATGAGAGGGATACATCCGTAAGCGATATAGAGTCGGGTGTAACGATAGTCTATATAGATAACTTCTCTTTCAATCCCGACTCAGTGACAATAGCAGAAGGTGAAACGGTAAGATGGATAAGCAATGATACTGCCGCATTAGTCATAAGTGGCAGCTCATTCCAGTCACCTGCTCTCAGGAGAGGCGACAGCTACGATGTCACTTTCAATGCCCGTGGGACCTATAACTATTACCTGCTCTCACATCCCTGGACAGGGAGCGGAATGATCATCGTGGAGTGACATTTTCTCCTATTTTGTGCATGGTCCAGGCACAACAATTATTTTCTTTAAGGACTAATAAATATCAGGTTTCAAGGACACTGTTGAGGAGCGGATATACTGACAGCTATTGCCCTGATGACTGTAATGGCACCCGTCGTCGTTCTATTGAGTCTCATAGCTTATTTCACGCTGATGCCAAAGGAGTACAGGCTGGATGTGAGGCTATGTGAACATGGAAAGTCTGTAAATGTCGTTTCTGAAGTGCTTCCTTATCTTATACTGGTCTCTCTTGTATACATCTTTGCCAAGTCCCAGGAGACCATCACAGCTGCCCTCGGGATAACTCCCACTCTGAGGATAGCTGAGCTCATACTTTTACTGGAAGGCAGCACTGTGAGTGCATTCCAGACCATAGCAAGTCCTGCACTGACATATTTCAGTGCCTTCATCTACCTGTTCGGTTTCTCGTTCCTGCTCATCTTCACTTTTGTAGCTCTCATATGCAGCGGTAAGGTATCCGTACTGCAGGAATATGCCATCGCCATAACGGTAGCTTATCTAGTTGCTTTCCCTTTCCAGGTGCTGGCTCCGGTGAAGGTAACGGGTTATACACTTCCCAACGTGGTTCCCCTGCTTTATCAGTTAAGCCCTGTGATACTGGAAGGCTTAAGGAGCGTTGATCCTTATTTCGATAATTGCTTCCCGAGCCTGCACGCTGCGCTTTCCATCATAGCGATGTTACTTGTTGTACTGAGGACGGACCTGAGGAAATATAAGGTGGTGGCTGTCCTGCTGACAATTGCAATACAGTTCACTATCTTCTACCTGGGCATACACTGGATAACGGATTTCTTCGGAGGGCTGATGCTGGCGGCCATCAGTTATGCCATTGCAGTCAGGTACAGGGACAGGATAGTAAGGACGATAAAAGCGGTCAGGAAAACAGCATATCCTTCTTCGGAGTGAGGATTCATTCGCAGGGAACTAAAAATGGAATGGATCCCGCAAAGGCCTGAAGAACCAGCTGCCTCCTCCTCAAATAGTCTGGACCCACAGCTTTACATCCTTTCCGTTTCCAAGTTCTTTAAGGATCTGGGCACAGGAATGCTTGCCTTCCTGATCCCGCTCTATATAGTAGACCTGTACAGTCCTTTCTTCGGATCGACTCCCGTTGTTGTAAAGGCAGGCATCGTCGCAACAGCCTATGGCATTTCCAATAGCATCTCGCAGCCTTTTATGGGAAAGCTGTCCGATAGCCTCGACCGCAGGAAACTGTTTGTACTTGCGGGAATGGCAGGTTTCACTATCCTGTCATTCATATATGCGAACACCAGCCAGTTCGAATATATCGTATTCTTTCGATTTATGCAGGGGATAACCGTAGGTGCGGCAGTTCCTGCTATCGTGGCGATGGTAACACATTTTTCCACAAGCAGGACACGAGGGAAGGCTATCGGGATCTATTCTTCCCTGAGGGGACTGGGCTTTGGCAGCGGTCCCATCGTGGCGGGTGCTGTGGTGAACTACTACGGGTTCGGACCAGCTTTTTACGTATGTGCTTCCCTAGGCATCCTGAGCACATTCCTGGTCCTTTTCTTTGTACGTGAGACACATGGCAGTGTACCGGAGGATGTATCTGCCGGTATATCGGTCTCAAGAGACTCGCAGTTCTTCGTCCTTGCCGTTGCAATGTTCATGATGATGGTAGGCATAATGATCATATTCGCTTTCCTGCCGGAATACAAGATAAGACTGGACGCAAGCGAACTTTCTCTTAGCATTGCGGTGTCTGCCTATGTATTTGTAAGAGTGCTTTTCCAGACCCCCATGGGTGTCATCTCGGACAGGATGGGAAGGAAAAGAATGGTGGCTTACGGTCTGCTGCTGAATGTCCCCATAGTGATAGGGCTTGCCTATGCCGGCAACATAACCGAGCTCATCATCCTGCGTGCATTGCAGGGCATCTCCATGGCTGCAGTGGAAACCCCTGTCATGGCCCTGGCAGTGGAACTGACAGGAGGAAGGGCTGTGAGCTCGCGGGTCAGCATCATAACTGCGGCACAGGCCGGCGGCATGGCGCTGGGGCCACTTCTGGGGGGACTGCTTGCGGGATATGTATCTTTCCGAACCCCTTTCTACCTGTGTGCAGCGCTGATCCTTCTGTCCTTCTTCCTGGTACTTGCAAAGGTAAAAGAGCCCGGTAACACTTAGAACGCTCAGTGGTTGACTGTGTGGCTGAGCCCCGGATCTGTAATGTAGTCCAGAAAAGACCTTTCAATATCCCTTCTTTCAGTTATGTCGCAGAAGACAATGATAGCTCCAATGGTCTCATTGTGGATATTCCTGATAGGCGAGCCGATAACATCGACCGGTATGTGGTTCTGTTCTTTTGAGACAAGTACGGTTCCTTCACAGAGGCCATAAAATGTTCCTTCCTTCAAGACTTTTTCTGTAGGGTTCAGAACGGCCTTTCCTGTTGTATCACATATTACCTTGAAGACACGGTCAACTGGTTCTCCTATTGCCTCTTCAAGCCGGTAGCCGGTCAACGCCTGGGCAAGGAGGTTAATATGCGTGACCCTTCCGCCGGCATCCGTGGAAATAACGGCATCTCCCACATTATCCATCAGCGAGTTGATCCAGCTGTCATTGTTGAAGAGCTTCTCCTGCTCCAGTGCTCTCTTGTGCAGTGCTATCTCTATATTGGTCCTGAGCTCCCTGTTGTCAAAAGGCTTCAGTATGTGGCCGAAGGGTTCGGTCATCTTAGCCCTTTGCAGTGTCCTTTCATCGGAATAGGCGGTAAGGTATACGACGGGGATCCTGTAATTGCTATGTATCACCGTAGCAGCCTCGATACCATCAATGTCACCTTTGAGCACAATGTCCATCAGCACGAGATCAGGCTTGTATCTCTTAGCCATCTGTATGGCATCCTCTCCGGTTGATGCCATGCATGGTACGACATAACCAAAACTCTCCAGGCTATGCTTGATGTCCAGGGCAACTATCCTCTCATCCTCAACAACCAGTATCTTTTCGTTTGCCATCAACAGTCCCTTCTTACGTAGGAGAGTTCCTTGAAAGTTATTCTGAATTCTGTACCATTGTTCCTATAGAGCTCGATCTTCCCCTCTATCTGCTCCACAAGCGAGTTCACCAGTTGCATGCCAAGCGAATCCGTGTTCCTGAAATCTATATTCTCAGGGAATCCTTCTCCATCGTCACTGATACTCAGGACGAAATCATCTCCTTCCGGGTATATCCCTATCGCTATCTCTCCACCGCCTTTATGGAAAGCATGCTTCAGGGAGTTCGAAACGATCTCGTTTATTATAAGACCAAGGGGGATGGACGTGTCTATACCAAATATAACGTTTTTAATATTTAAATTGATTCGGACAGTATTTCTGGAAAAACCATAAGAATTGACAAGATATTCCACAATGCTCCTGATATAGTCCTCAAGTTCCACTTTTTCGATGTCCTGTGACCTGCAAAGTCTCTCATGCGCCAGTGCCATGGATCTTACGCGGTGCTGGCTCTCCCTGAATGCCCCGACAACTTCACTGTCAATGAACTTCCTGGACTGGAGGTTAAGCAGGCTGGAAATGACCTGAAGATTGTTCTTTACCCTGTGGTGGATCTCCCTGAGCAGGATATCCTTTTTGCGGGCTTCTTCTGCCTTTTTGATATCCGTGATGTCCTTTACCACGGACATGACCTCTTCCTCTCCGCTTACAACTATACGTGCCTCATAATCCCTCATCTCCCCTTTAACGGGAAGCTGGTATTGCATCGTCTGCATCTTCCCTGTGCTTAAAACCTCATTGATGATGCTGAGTTCTTTTGCACCCAGCTCCGCAGGCAGTACGTCATCAATCCTTATGCCCGGGATGCCTTGCGGTGATTCATAGAGGCACTCCCCGGTGGAAAGCTTATAGTTGCATATTGTCCCATCCCTTCTGATCCGGAATATCATATCGGGCATCGCCTGGATGATAGCTTTGAGCGTCGCATCCTTTTCCATGATCAGGTGCCTGGAGTGCTCAAGCGATTCAAGCAGCAGGTTGATGGACCTGCAAAGCTCGGATATCTCATCCTTTCCCTCCTCATAGATACGCCGGGAGAGATCCCTGCTTTCTCCGATGTTCTTTATGCTGGTATTGAGATCATTGAGCCGTGAGAAGAAGGAGTTCTCGTAGAGGTGCAAAGTCACGGAGCCGAAAGTACCGGCCACGAGCAGCAGGACCATAAGGATGTAGGTCATCGTGGCTTTACCCTGCATGTGTATGCTGCGGTTCTTGTCCACCATGAGTGCAAGGTTGTCCTGTCCGTAGACATCCTCGAGAAAAATGCCTCCAGTGACCGTACTTTCTTCAACGGAGTTTAAGTAGACCTCCTCGCCGGAACTAAGACTCAGCCCGGTACCCTCCCTCTCCTTGGCAGCTGCCTGTGAGGAAAGCAGTTCCAGTGACAGGTTTGATTTCTCACCAAGAAGTCCCTGTTCAGCTTCATCCAGGAAACGTCCCATGAGAACGACCCCTCCGATGGTGCTGTCCCGACTGCCTGTGACTATAGGCTGGGATGTGACCATGACCGGCATGTCCGCAATATACAGCAGCCCTGTCTTCCGGCTGGCTGCGTTATCATGCTCCAGCAGGTAGCTGTTACTTTCAAGATGCTCAATAAGAAATTGAGGTGGAGATGTCTGCTTTTCGCCTGACAGGTCCATACTTTTAGAGTATACCAGGGAACCGGAAGAGTTGTAAAACAGGGCGAAGTTCAGTCTCTGATTAATAAAAGTCTCATCCATCAGGTAACTGCTGACATAGCTGCTGTTATTGTCAAGGACGAAATAATAGGTCTCATCCCAGACAGACCAATCTGCAGTTTTTCTTTCAAGGTCCTTCATGTCCCAGTAAAGAGTATTCCTTGCGTTCTGCACATCATTTTTCAGCTCTTCCTTTTCAAGATGGTCAAAGCTGTTTGTTATGATTATCTGAGAACCCAGAAAGAGCACTATGACAAGCCCGGCAAGCGTGGCACCAAGGATAGCAAGTGTTTTTCTGCGCAGGGTCGTCATGTTGGCACGGTCCTTATATTGAAGGGTTAATGCAGTAGAGGTATCTCATTGATTTTGGTCCATAGAATAATTGAACTTCCTTTATGGTATTATATATATTTTAACATTTACTTTAACAACAGTAAGTGTATATCTCACAGTCATCGGATCGAACGTTCAGTAAGATAGCCTGGAAAACAGGATGAATTGAAGGAAAAAAGGCTGATCGCTCAGCCTACAACGCTCATGTCGGGGACCCTTATTGATGGAGTGACCACGCCTCCAACCTTGCGGATGTCCGTGCCCGCGCCGTTGATCCTGCCAAGCATCTCGAATATATTGCCTGATATCATAAGGGATCTCACTGGCTGGCCGATCTGGCCATCTCTTATTGTAAAGGCGTTCCTTGCCTCCACAGAGAAGTCCCCCGAGATAGAGTTGGCTGTATGGGCACCGATAACAGTGTTGACATAGATCCCCCTGTCGGTATCCGCTATCACATCAGTACCCGGATGGTCTATGATGAAATTCCTGGGGCCGACGGAGGGCGTTGAGAAATATGAACCCCTTGAAGCATTTCCTGTGCTTTTGACATTGTCCTTTCCTGCGGTATAAGTGTCATAAAGATATGATCTGAAGACGCCGCTCTCTATCACTTTTGTCCTCTGTGACGGCACTCCCTCATCATCCGACCTCCCGGTCTCTATACCTCCGTCAAGCAATCCATCATCTGTTATTGAGAGATTTGAAGTGGCTATCTGCTCCCCGAGCCTGCCCTTCAGATTGGAGCGTCCCTTCTGGACATTGTCCGCATCTATGGACGGTATAAAGGCGCTTCCCAGCAGGTCAGCGAATGCAAAGGGGTGCAGGATCACATCTGTCCGGTGAGGCTCAATGCTGATCCCGTGCTGTGAACTGCGGGCAAGCTCAGCTGCATTCCTGCCGATAGCAGTAAAGTCGATATTATTACTTCGGGAGATGGCAAAGTCATAGGCTGTGGACACATCCCCGCTTGTGGTGATGACATCCGCAAAACCCGAGATGCCTGTGGAGCATTCCTCAACCTCCACGCCGTTTGTATTCATTATCACGCGCTTTCCGGCGCTGCGGGAAAAGCTACCCGAGGTTACAATAACGCCATGGACTTCCTTTGCCCCTTCAACCATGTTAAGTGCCTGCAGGATACAGGCATCCAGTCCCATGTGCTCAAGTTCCGGGTCCATAATGCCGGATACTTTAGGATATTCACTTGCGTAAGGTAATGACTTCCAGTCGGGATCCCTCTCGCGGACCCTGGCAGACCTGACAGCACTCCTGGCTGCGTCCTCTATATGACTCATGATGTTGGTGCTTGCAAACCCGACAGCTCCGTTGACAATGGCACGGATGCCCAGTCCCTGGGAGATGTTCTCCTTTGCACCTTCGATCTCGTCCTTACGGATGTCCACTGAAGTCTTATGATCTTCAATGATAAGGATCTCGGCCTCATCGGCACCGGCATTCATCGCAGCCTTAAGCCCCCTGCGTGCAAGCTCGTACATCATCAGGCACCACCCACCAGGGCTTCTGAGACCATGAGATGGGGTGAACCGTCTGTCACAGGCACCAGTTGTCCTCCTTTTCCACACCTGCCGGAGTTGAGTGTAAGGTCATTACCTACCATTCTTACGTTATTGAGTATCTCAAGCGTCTTACCTGAAAGTGAGACGTCCCTGACCAGGGTAGTAAGTTGTCCGTTCTCGATAAGGTAGCCCTTTTCAGCATTGAACTGGAACACTCCCTCGCCGGTGTTGACCTGTCCGCCCCTGGAGCCTATGAGATACACGCCGTTCTTTATTTCTTCAAGCATTTCCTCGAACCTGGAGGTGCCGTTGTCTATGTAGGTATTACTCATCCTGACAATTGGCTTTGCATGTCCCTGGGCCCTGCAGTGGCCGGCCTGTCCTCCAAGCTTTGCAGCTGTCTCCCTGGAGTGCAGGTATGAATTGAATACACCGTCCTTGATCAGGACAGTTCTCTCTGACTGTGTACCCTCATCGTCGAAGGGGAAGAAACCATACTCGTGAAGTGTAGGGTCATCGATTATATCAACAAGCGGCGAGGCTATCTGCTGGCCTATCCTGTTCTCAAGTATCGAGCTGCCTTCAAGCACAAGATCGGCTTCAGAAGCATGGCCTACGGCCTCGTGAGCGAACACGCCGGCAAGTTCCGGATCCAGTATGACAGGCATTGTGCCGCCTTTGGCGGGCTTTGCATCGAGCAGCTGGAGGGCTGTCTTTGCAGCAGACTCTGCAAGCTCGAATGCATTGTGCTTTTCAAATATCTCGTACCCGTTGACCCCGAATCTGCTCTCTCTGCCTGCCTGGTACATGCCTTCCCTCGATGCCACGGCGCTGATCGCAAAGCCTGTCCTTATGAGCTCGTATTCTCCCTCGATGCCTGTGGAGTCGGTGTACAGTACCTTGTACGAGGATTCACTGTAGACCGCACTGGTGCTGGAGATGCCTTCGATCTTTGCCCGTGAGCCTATCTCTTTCAACAGCCCGACCTTCTCCTCAAGGGAGATGTCCCTTGGATCGACCTTTATCCTAGGCATGTTCCTTGCGACGGGCTTTGAGATGTCAAGCATTTCCACCTTCTCCTTGTGTGACCTCTCGTCCATTCCGACCGCAAGCTCTGATGCTGCACCGATGGCCTTGTTAAGATCAAAATCCCCGTCCACGGAAGTGTACCCCCATGAGCCTCCGCTCAGGGCACGCACTCCGGCTCCCTTCGTGTAGTTCTCGGATACTTCCTTTATATTACCATTATCGAGGACTATCGATGTCGTTGTCCCCTCAATTATCTTTGCATCAAAAAAGTCAACCCTGTACATGATCTACTCCCAAAATAGCAAGAGGTCCCTGTTCATGCAGGGACCACATCTGGCATATCCAGATTGAATTTAAAGTTGGTTATACTCTGAAGCTTTTCCATGATGCGGTTCTTTTCAGGGCCAACCAGGCTGTGCTCAATTACTTCTATAATGCTTGTTACAGGCACTATCTGTATCCTGTCTTTATAGGCTTCCTCTATCAGCACGTCATCCTCATTGGACTTGGGGATGATGACCTTCTTTATCCCGGCCTGCGCTGCAGCCTCGATCTTGTAGGTTACGCCGCCTATCGGTAGCACATCGCCGCGCACGGAAAGCGATCCGGTCATCGCCACTGACTGGTCGATGGGTATGCCTTCAAGTGCTGATATTACTGCCGTGGCTATTGATATCGAGGCACTGTCCCCCTCCACTCCTTCATAGGTGCCTATGAACTGGATATGGATGTCGTGGTTGATGACATTTTTCCCGGTAATGTTCTTGATGACCGCGGATACGTTCTGGACGGCTTCCTTAGCGATGTCCTTGAGCATACCTGTGGCAATGACACGTCCTTCGGAACTGGACTGGGAAGGTGTCACTTCAGCTATTATCGGCAGGACTATACCCGAATCTCCTCCAAGGACCGCAAGGCCGTTCACACGACCGATGGCTCCTCCCTTCTTCTTGAAGAGCTGGTAGTCCTTCTTGCGCTCCAGATAGCTGTCAGCGAGCTGCTGCTCTATGGACCTTGCCATCTTCTTGGCTGCAAGAACATGCTTTGCAGTAGCTACGGGCACACCCTCTGAGTGTGCTATGTCTCCTGCAACCCTTACAAGACCTCCAAGGTCACGTAGCTTGAGGGTGAGGTGGCCTTTTCTGCCTGCCCTCCTCTGCGCCTCGCGTATCACTTCGTCCACTGCGCTCTTGTCAAAGGGCGGTATATGCCCGTCCCTCATGACCTCCTGCGCAACGAATCTCACAAGGTTCTTACGGTTCTCAGGGGTATCCTCCATGGACTCGCGCATGAACAGCTCGTACCCGTATCCCTTTATACGGGATCTCAGGGCAGGATGCATCTTTTCCATGGCATCCAGGTTACCTGCCGCCACCATGATGAAGTCACAGGGCACAGGCTCTGTCTTGACCAGGGCCCCGGAGCTCCTCTCGGACTGGCCGGTGATCGGGTACTCCTTCTCCTGGAGTGCAGTGAGCAGGCTCTGCTGGGACTCGATGCTAAGGGTGTTGATCTCGTCAATGAAAAGCACACCCTTGTGTGCCTTGTGGATATCTCCGCTCTCTACCCTGTCATGGGCCGGTGTCTCAAGTCCGCCGGACTGGAAGGGGTCGTGCCTGACATCACCGAGCAATGCACCGGCATGGGTTCCTGTTGCGTCTATGAATGATGCGTGTTCCTTCTGGTAATTAGAGACTATCATTTTAGGGATCATCAGATCATCCTTCGGAAGGAACTGGCGGGTAAGCAGCAGTATCATTATGGCAGCAATAATACCCCAGAGTAACTGGCCAACGTAGAACGAGTATATGATGATACCAAATACCAGTATCATCATCAGCATGTTCCTGGACTGCACCTTCTTCTGTGCCTCCATCTTATGGGCCATGACGATCTCCCTGCCTTTTCCGGCAGGGACGGACCTTATCTTGGGGTTATTGTTGTCCTCCGGGTTAGGGTAGGCGAGTATGTCCTGAAGTTCCTCCTTTGGCAAAAGCTCTGCCATGGCCTTGGCCAGCAGGGATTTGCCGGTACCCGGGCTTCCTATCATCATTACATGTCTTCTCTGGCTGGCTGCCTTTTTGACAACCTCTACTGCATGTTCCTGCCCGATGATCTGATCGATCAGGAGTTTTGGAACATCAATGGAGTCCGTCGTATCAAAAGTATCACCATAGAGTTCTTTCTCATCGCCAGAAACGGTTATTTCATTCTCCATAGTCTACTCACAAGTTTCAAGTTTGTTCACTGAAGTACGTACAAAATATATACTTGACGGTTTTTATTAATTTGTGAATCACCTTATATCAAAGTACCTCAAACAGAACCAACATCTATTAATGCTGGCACCGTATAAGAATCTACTTATCCTCAATAATATGTCAGGTATAATATGAAGCAGGCTCTCTTGTTCCTCTTTGTTTTGATGTTTGCAGTCCTTTCCCTGTCCATGACCGGGTATGCCCTCAATGAGGAGGGGCAGTATATACATCTCACCCAGATGAACATTAAGTTCGAAGGCACAGATGCAGAGGTGACATTTCATTATGACCTGGATATGTTCTCCAGGGTGTATGTGTTCCTTCTCGGGAGTTACAATCTCCAGCCTACTATCGAGAACGTCCTGTTCGACTTTGAACACGTGGAGGTAAGGGAAATAGGCCGTAATCATGCGGTGGTCCATGTTACCAACATTTCCAGGCAGAACTCAGAATACTACCTGCACGATTCACGCGCGCTTGGGGCAAGGGTGGACATGCTTACACTCCAGTATCCTGACGGCTCATCAAGGAACGTGCCCGGAGCCACGGCGACTCCTTACACATTCTATGGCGGATGAGGGCCTGATATCTGATCTGTTTCCTATATCCCTGTATCCACCAGGCCCGGCACTCAGGTGCCGCCTTTCTTAGTCGTATTCCTTCCGGCAGGGCATTGAATCTGTTATATGCAGGATGGCACACTCATGGTCTTCCCGTGAGTTCCTGTGCTTTATATCTCTTATAGGATTTTATTATGCATTAAAGTTCTTATAGTGCCGTTTTACAGAAAAAGGGACACTTTAATTGCTGATATTCTGGGAAAGACCTGTCTGAATGCTCATATCACCTTGCAGTTTTCATGTGACGGTCAGTAGAAAGACTGTCAGCCCAAAACCTTTATCAACAATAATGCATTATGAGGGTTGCTGTTAGGCGCCTGATGCTTGCGGTAATGTGCAGGGCACAATGCGATCATCGGGAATGTGAGACAGCAAACCGAATGGCATGGGCTCGTGGTCTAGCTGGTCATGACGTCGCCTTGACATGGCGGAGGTCCTGAGTTCGAATCTCAGCGGGCCCATCACGAATCCTCTGGCAGGGTTCGATAAGTTTAAATGCGAAAACACCTATTAGGTGCAAGGACACTCAAGCCCAGGTAGCTCAGTTCGGGAGAGCGCTGCCCTGAAGAGGCAGTTGTCCCCGGTTCAAATCCGGGTCTGGGCAC
Organism: Methanolobus sp.; assembly: GCA_030154025.1. Lineage (GTDB taxonomy): Archaea > Halobacteriota > Methanosarcinia > Methanosarcinales > Methanosarcinaceae > Methanolobus. The sequence continues at coordinate 49,154 of JASKKT010000004.1, read as the reverse complement.
CTAGAAGCAAACGCAGGACATCAGTAGTGTAGCGGTCATCACCTGGCGTTGCCAACGCTAGAACCCGGGTTCGAATCCCGGCTGATGTACTTCTTTTTTTTAGTTTTCATTTCATTCGATCTTTTTCACCTGAGTAATCTCGGTTTAGATTTATCTTTTCGCTTAGGTATAAGTATGATAAACTTCCCTTCTTCAAATGAACAGGATGTAAGCAACATTTAAGGCTGCATTCTGTTCGCAGTCAGAGGGGGAGTTTCAGATGAAGCAGTCTTTCATTGAAAGGTACTATATGCAAAAGGAAGTTGAGATCGACATCGGTGGAGAGGAAAATTACAGGGGTATAGCTGCAGAGTGCAATGACGGTATCCTCAGCCTTAAATGGGATATCGGTAAGGAAGGATACACTCATATCGATATAGATAGCATCAGGGCCATCTGGCTACAACCCGAGTGAATATTCCTGCCCGCCTGGATGTTCTCAAGTGTTTGCTCTTACTTAAAGGCATAATAAGCTGCCAAAAACAGACCTATTTTTCATGTTCTTATAACCGGGCATATTATTGAACTAGGTGGTTCCAGTCTTAAACCTGAGGGTCCCTGACACTGACCGAAAATCGTTATTCTTTGTATGGCCTGCTGATAGAAATTACAATGGCGTGTTATGTTCAGAGAGGTTTGTTTTATATCCCACAGAGTACATTCAACAGTCGGAGTTGGTGGAAGCAAAATGGCAGCAGGTTGTGAAAACCTGCTATTTGTGAATACGGGCTATGAAATAGCCGAGGCTGTTCTTCCGGCCAGCTATCGTCAAAAGGAGTGGAGGTGTTATCCCGTGGAAGTACTAATAAACTGTCCCAGCTGTGGTATGGAGTTATTTAATGCTGCCAGAGGTATTCAGCACTGCAACGAATGCGGATACTGGACAAAGGAAGTATGGGTCTACGCTTAAATGAATTCAGTGAAGCCTGAAAAAACAAAGGCTTCACAACTTTGTTTTTTAGTGCGGTTTCACTATTCTCTTCTGGTTAAATTCATATCGTTTGCCTGTAAGAACATTATCTATGAAATATGAACGTGAGCTCATAGTTTCTTCTGTAGTGGTAGTGGTTGGGATAATACTTTTCTTCCTGTATCAGGAAACGAGTTCGACCATTAATATGATTGTCAGGGCAGCAGCACTGTTTGGCTACCTTTTCCTGTTCCTGGGGATATTGTCATCTGAGTACCGGATACAGATGAAGAAGGTCTTTGACAGGCCTTTTCTGAATACCCATCATCACCTTGCAAGGGCAGGAGTCGTGCTTGTCCTGCTTCACCCCCTGCTTGTTGCGTACCAGTCTGGTCTGAGTGCTTTTCTGCCGGTGTTCTATCCGGTAATGGATTTCCTGATGCTTGCAGGAAGGCCTGCATTCTACATTATCCTGGTAGCAGTGCTGGCCGGTGTTTTCAGGAAGAGGATACCAAAAAAATGGAGGAGCATCCATGCACTGAACTACCTGGGATTCGTACTCGTGTTTTTCCATGCATGGTTGATAGGTACGGACCTTCGGTATGCTCTGATGCAAGTTATCTGGCTTGCCATGGCACTGATCGTGCTTACCGTCTATATCCATAAACATATCATGCCCACACCGGTCCGAAAGAAGGACGCAGGTAGGGGCCAAAGTAAAAATGCATGACAAAAAAGCGTATTATCAGCACATTATTACTAATTTAGTAATGTAAGTTACTTTCGGCCAAAATAGAATATTCCCAATAACAGCCAGAACATCATGATCGCAGCTGCCAGGATGAGCACGGGCAGCGGACCGAAGTAGAATATCAGCGGTACGGAAGCTGCCGTGAATATACCGCCACCAACTATGGGCTCAAAAAGCAGTTGTTTGTAGCCGAATCCCTCAAGAGCCGGTGATCTGTTATCCGGGTCGGCTATCCTCATCAGCAGAAGGCCGCTGGCGGTCATTCCCATTGACTGCCCGAAATTGCCGATGCTTCTTTCAAACCAGTAAGAAGGCATCATCCTGGGTCCAAGGAACATGAAAGCTATAAGGTTCCATGCAATCCCGACTCCTGCAAGGGTCAGGAAAGGTAGCAGATTATCACCTATAACGCTCAGTGACAATGTTGCTATGGCGCTGGTTATCAGTATGTCCAGGGACAGCCCCTGTATCCTCATCACAAGGTCCCTGTCAAGTGTCTGGTGGATATCGAACCTGTCAAGGAAGAGCTGGAGGAGGATGCCTCCTATCATTGCCAGGGGGAAGAGCGGTATATAGGTCAGCAGATAAACACCACTGGCCTGTCCCCATGTCACCGATTCGATCCAGATAAGTATCTGCAGGATCACGTAACCGATCCCTATGGCAACTCCCACGTAGGCCAGGTGCAGTGAAAGGGGCTCAATGGATTCAGGCCTTGTCGTCATTCTTCCCGCAGGCTCCCTCGCATCAAAATCGATAATACCGCTTTGCCTGTTCTCATCAAGTGTAATCTGAGAGGGGTCGCTAAGTATCTGTGATCTTCCTGTCCTCACTCCGTAGTTGAGCAATACTATACCGAGGATCACACTGAAGAGGATACCCACTGTGGCAAGACCCAGCGCCAGGTCGGAAGCCTCGGAAAATCCAAGCTCGTCAAAGGTTGCAGCCATCCCGGCAGCAGTACCGTGCCCTCCTTCGAATGCTATCTCAATAAGCGCGCCTGCCATGGGATCTATCCCGAACATTGGGCTGAGGATAAGGACAGCAGCAAGTATCCCAAACACATATTGCCCCCATGCTATGGTCTGCCCGTGAGCGACCTGCGGTCCTGCCAGCAGCCATATCTCCCTGATGCCAGGTATCCTTTTTCCCAGAAAGAGAGTAGCGAATATCACGTTTATAAAAATTCCGGGAAGGGTTGCCCATACTTCCAGCATCTCTCCGGGAAAGATCCCTCCTGAGAACAGATTACCAGAAACTCCGGTCATAGAAACAACACTGCCAAGCACCTCGGGTCCAAGGATCAGTCCCAGAAAGCCGCCTATGAGTGAACTGGGAATGAACAGTTTTTGGAGGGGTGGTGATACAAGCCTTATCCATTTACCCACAAGTAGGATTATGCCAAGTACAAGAAAGCTCATACCAATTAAACCAGCAGACATAGGAACCACCGTTGCCCCACCCGTACATATAATCAAAGTGACTAGCATTTTCAATTTGCCATGTACCTTATTTACAACTTTTGCTTTTTTTACAGTTGAGATATACTATCAGGAGCCAGACAACGGTAACTTATTTATCATTTTGGCAATCTCTTTTTCCTATGGCAGAAGAGCAATGGTGCAGTATACCTTCGGAAGATGTCTTTTCCTTGTTCAATAGCCACCCGGATGGCCTGAGCCGTGAAGAGGCTGAAAAGAGGCTTGCACGGGACGGGTATAACGAGGTGGAGTCGAAGAAGGAACACGGGCCTGTTTATAGATTTCTCCGGCAGTTCGCCAGTCCGCTGATATACCTCCTGCTCATAGCTGCTGCCATTACCTTCTTCCTTGAGCTGTATGTCGATACCATAGTGATCCTGTTCGTGGTTCTGGCAAATGCGGTCATAGGTTTCATCCAGGAAGGGAAGGCCCAGCACGCCCTGGAGTCCCTGTCAAAGCTGCTGGTACCTGAAGCAAGGGTCCTGAGGGGTGGCATGAGCATGGTACTGCAAAGCAGGGAGCTTGTGGTCGGTGATATCGTGCTGCTGGAAGCAGGTGACAGGGTGCCTGCTGATATGCGCCTGTTCTATACCAAGAACCTGAGGGCAGATGAGTCAATACTGACCGGCGAATCAGTTCCCGTGGAAAAGAGCACAGATGCTATTGCTACCGGGTGCGCGTCCTTTGGGGACCAGAAGAACATCTCTTTTGCGGGTACCCTGATAAGCCAGGGGCAGGGCAGGGGCATTGTAGTGGCCACCGGGAGTGCGACCCAGATTGGCCGGATATCCGAGTTCATCAGGGAGAGTAAGGAAATATCCACTCCTCTGCTGCGCAAGATGGCCCAGATGAGTGTTGTACTGTCTGTGGTCATCGTTGTAGTGGCAGCGCTCACCCTTGGCATAGGCCTGCTGAGGGGACTTGAGACCATCGAGATATTCATGGCCTCCGTCAGCCTTGCGGTTGCAGCTATCCCGGAAGGGCTTCCTGCTGTCATAACGATCTCCATGGCCATTGGCGTGAACAGGATGGCAGCAAGGAACACAATCATACGCACGGTTCCCGCCGTGGAGACCCTTGGAAGCGCCACTGTGATATGTACGGACAAGACAGGCACTCTTACCAAGAACCAGATGACAGTGACCCAGGTATATGCTGCAGGCAAACTTTATGAGGTCACAGGAGCAGGTTATGACCCTGTAGGTGAGTTCCTGCTTAACGGAGCCCAAGTGGATCCGCTGGCTGACAGGACCCTGACAGAAACGCTTAAGGCGGGAGTGCTGTGCAACGACGCATCTTTCAGGGGTGAGGACAACATCGACGGGGACCCCACGGAAGGTGCACTGCTCATCTCAGGCCTCAAGGCCGGAAAGTTCTACCTTCCGCGGGTGGATATCGTACCCTTTGAGCCTGAGGAGAGGTATATGGCCACTCTGCACGAGAATGAGGATGGCTCAAAGGTAATTTATGTGAAAGGCTCTCCTGAAAAGATCCTCCAGCTTTGTGTCTCGCAGTTTGATGGTGAAAGCACGGGTCCCCTGGACATACAGGGTGTCACCCAGGCATCCGAACAGATGGCTTCGGATGCATTAAGGGTGCTGGGTATGGCTTACAGGCAGGTGCCTGCCGAATTGGACAGGATAGAACCGGAAGACGTAAAGGATCTTGTTTTCCTTGGTCTGCAGGGTATGATGGACCCCCCGAGGGATGGAGTGACCGAAGCTGTCCAACAATGCAAGACCGCGGGGATCAGGGTAATAATGATTACGGGAGACCACCTGAGCACAGCGTATGCTATTGCCACCAAGATTGGCATTGAGACCGAGGGTGGCCTGTCAGGGAAAGATATCGAGCTCATGTCAGACGAGCAGCTGAGGCAGTATCTGAGATCGGTCTCCGTATTCGCAAGGACCTCTCCCGAAGACAAGTTAAGGATAGTCAAGCTCCTGAAGGGAATGGGTGAGGTAGTTGCAGTTACCGGTGACGGCATAAATGACGCTCCTGCTCTCAAGACCGCCGATATAGGCATCTCCATGGGCATAACAGGCACGGAGGTTGCCAAGGAAGCTTCCAATGTGGTGCTTGCAGATGATAATTTCTCCTCCATCGTTGCAGCCATCGAGGAAGGCAGGGATGTCTATAGCAAGATACAGAAGATATTACTGTGGACCCTGCCAACCAACGGAGGACAGGGCCTGTCCATAGTGGTTGCAGTGTTGATGGGACTTACACTGCCCCTGGTGCCGCTGCAGGTCCTGTGGCTGAATACGGTCACAGCTGTCGGCCTTGGTGTTCCCATTACCATGGAGCCAAAGGAAAGAGGCATACTCAGGAGACCCCCGAGGCCCCCAAAAGAGCCTATACTGACACGCCTGATAAAGAGAAGGATAGTATTTGTCTCACTGCTCATAGTAGCAGGTGCTTACTTCAATTTCTTCATGAAACTGGACCCCAGTGGAGAAAACCTGGATGCAGCGCGTACTGTTGCATTGAATACCATCATGTTCTTCCAGATATTCTTCCTGTTCAACTCAAAGTCCCTTTATGACTATGTCTACAGGGACCTGTTCTCGAACAAGTTCATGCTGCTGGGCATTGCTATTGTGCTCTTCCTGCAGCTGCTGATAACCTATGAGCCGACCATGAATTCGGTGTTTTCAACGGCTCCCATCCTGCCGGCGGACTGGCTGAACATCCTGCTAGTATCAAGTACGGTGTTCTTCCTGATCGAGTTTGAGAAATACCTGCAAAAAAAGGGATATATCTCCTGAAGTGATACAAGTGGAGCGGGATGTCAGGTATTTTTTATTTCTGACATTACCTATTTCTTCCGCAGGAAACTCTCGTCAATAGGATAGTACTCAGTGGCAGAGTTGATAAGCTCTGATGCCGTGTTCCTCTCAAAGGAATACACCTCCACACGCACTCCGGAAGCTTTCAGGTGGCTTACGAGGGCAGTGAAGTCACCATCGCCACTTACAAGTGCCACGGTATCGACTTTAGAGGAAATGGATATTGCATCGATCGCAATCCCCATGTCCCAGTCACCTTTAGTGGAACCGTCAGGGCGGACCTTCAGCTGCTTTGTCCTGACCTCCCAGCCGATGCTTTTAAGCAGATACTTGAATCCTGACTGGTCTACTTCTTCTGTCTCGACAAGGTAAGCTATAGCTCTCACAAGCGGTCTGCCTTTCAGGACGGCAACAAGCAATTTCTCATAGTCCAGCCTGCTGTCGTAATAGTTGCTCCTGGCAGAATAGAACATATTCTGTACATCGGCAAATACAGCCACTCTTTGATTCTTGTATGGGGCGCCTCCGTTTTGAGAAGTGTACATTGCTTAACTCCCTTATATTCTGGTAATACATGTAGTTATTACTCTGTAATATATAAGCACCCTCTATTGTACCCCACCTATTATATGCATGAGATCAATAACCCCTGTATTTCCAGTGGAGAATACATATATTCTGTAAATATTTTATACTTGTAAAATTATATTATTTTCAGGAGAGGGGTGTGCTGCTATAGGAATAATATACAATGTCTATATTATAGGTGGTGCGCACACCTATATATTTTTATTCAAGAATACCCATTTAAATTTGGAATGCATTACAGGTCTCAATCGATATGCAACTTAAAAACGGACGCTACTCCTATCTTGAGCTGGTCATAGCATGCACTATCTTTGGCTCAAGCGGTGTCTTCTTTAAGCATGTCCGCGGAATGGGCGTGAGCTCCGTTATCTTTTACAGGCTCCTGTTCGGCTTTTCATTGCTGGTGACCTACCTGCTCATAACAAAGAAGTATGAAGTTTTCCGGCTTGGAATAAAGAAGCGGTATGTTTTGCTCATAGGTGTGTTCAATGTAATTACTGCATACGCTTATTTCAGCTCCATCACATATGCCGGGCTTTCCACAGCTGTCCTTCTGCTATATACGGCACCTGTGTATGTTACTCTTATGTCGCCACTTATCCTGGGAGACAGGATCACCAGGCGCAGCATGATGTCATTGTTCCTGTCGCTTGCAGGCATCCTGCTGGTTGTGATGCCCGTGGGGGACTTTTCGGAAGTGGCAACCATCTTATAAAAGGTGTGCTGTTTGGGCTTGTTTCAGGCCTTTCCTACAGTGGCACTATAATGACTGTCAGCTATCTGAAGACAGACTATTCAGGCACATCCCAGCTCTTCTGGCCATCATTCATAAGCCTGTTGATACTGATACCTTTCGGGAGCAGGATCTCAGGGGAAGTTCTTGAGCCGAATCTCCCGGTGCTGATCGTTTTCGGTATCGTCACAACAGCATTTGCATCCCTGTTATATCTCAACAGTGCGGGAAAGATACCGGCCCAGACAGTAAGCGTGCTGGCACTGCTCGAACCTGTGAGCGGCATCATATTCAGCTCCCTTTTCCTGCACGAGCCCATACTGATGAGGACCATGCAGGGATGCCTGTTGATTCTGCTTGGCGCCCTGATACTTGTCCGGGATGACCGGGCGATATATATAGACAACGTTGAAAAACAGGTTCCGGGCTTTCCTAATGTAGCGAGTGCCAGATCTCCATATATTTCCAGGATGACCTTCTGGCTATTCAGGAAATACTAAGCATCCATGGAATTTCAGGAATGGTACACTGAACTAAAAACAGAGATACAGATACCTGCTCTGTGAACAGGTATCCATGTTTACATCTGACTTACTTTTTCCTGTTATTATCTGTTTCAGCTCCGCTTCCTCAGTATCCATACAGCTGCTATGACCACTACAAGCAAGCCTATTGCGATGCCGGCTGCAGGTATCCCACGGCTCTCCTCAACTTCAAAGGTACCATTTTGATTCCCTATGCTTGCATTATAAACGCCTGCCTCATCCATGCTTACTGTAAAGCTCACAGTCTCTTCCTGTCCGGGATCCAGTATGACCTGTTCGGTTGCCATAACGTTCCCGTTGATGAGAAGCTGCACATCCTCTTCCCCGGTTTCGGTACCTATGTTCCTTATACTTGCAGAGATCGTTACATCGTCTCCTGTCTCTGCAACAAGGGGCTCTATAGTAAGGTTAGAGTAGGAGTGCCTGGCTTCCGGCCCCTGAACCTCTATGTTCAGTTCAGCTTCAAGGTATTGGTCTGAAGAAGTGCTTATCCTGTGCATGCCTGCATCCATTGCTGTGTGGTTGACCCTGCCGTCGGTACCTGTAGTACCCACCAGCCTGCCGTCATACAACACTTCCACATCCCCTACAGGTATTCCGTCTATCAGTGTCGTGACAGTTATGCTGATGTTGTCTCCAACATTCACTTCAGAGGGTGATACATCTATAGCAAGCCTCCTGCTCAGGTCGTCGGGGGATATGACCTCAACTTCGGCACTTCCGGGCGCGAATCCCTCCTTCTCTGCTGTAACAGTGAATGTGCCCACTTCTCCCGGAGTGAATGATATTGTGCCGTTGGCAGAGGTATTGCCTACTTCCGTGTTCCCGAACATCACTACTGCATTCTCCACTGCCGCTCCACGTGAAGTGACCTCTATGCTCACGGGCATGTTCTGAGCGATAGCCCGTGGAATATTGATCTCGAGAGGATCGGCATCTTCTGCAGTTGTGACCTCTACGTATGGATAGAACCTCACAGTATTGGAATCTGCAACCCTGAACCTCACGTTGTCCATGACAGATATACTGCTGTCTCTTGAAAGCGTAATGGAGCGGTCGCTTGTCATGACGATCTCATCCGAAGAGACACTTGAGATCTCCATCCTTCCGAAAGTCTCACCGGACTCGATATCTATCACGTTTTCCGATATCTGGAATATGCCTTCAACGAATACGGCATTCGTTTCAGTGCCTCTGAATATCTCCCTGAAGTGTACGATTATTATGGGTATGCTGTCGGCATCGCCAACATCTGCCTCATATACATAATCGTTTCCTGAGGAGACAATGCCTGTATCGACCTCGCTGCCGTCCTTATCCAGCCTCACAAGCACCCGTGAACCGTCAAGATCGACCTCTTCGATCACCAGCCTGTATCCTTCGTCCAGCACAAGTGAGGAGCCGGTGTAAAGGGAGGCCCTGCTGTCACTGTCTATAAGGACCCTGGAAAGCTGGCCGCCCGAGAGAAGGCTTTCGTTGCCTGTGAAGCTGTTCTCCACATAACCTGCGAAGTACTTCTCTGCAAGGAAGCCGATCACATTGAAGCTTCCCCAGGGGCTGTATTCAAAGCCCACCTGCTGAGGTACGCTCCTGTATACAAGGTTCCCTGAACTGATAGTCCTGCCGTTCAGTTCGGTTATTTCCAGGGATTCGGTGCCTACTCCTTCGTCAATATTGTAGTAGAATCCTTCGAAGTTCAATGGTGTCCATGTATATGTTTCTCCTTCGACCACAGTCCCCCTGAGCTCATAGATACCGGGCTGTGATGTCTCCACTACAGGTCCAAATCTCAATATGCTGTCATCCGCAACAACGAACTGCAGCTTCCCCATGATAGGTATGGTGTTTCCTCTTGTAAGGGATATGGAATTGGTATTCTCCATACTTATCTCGTTCTCGCTGAACGACTGGATCTCCATCCTGCCGAACCTGTCACCGGTCTCTATTTCCACATAGTTCTCGGATATCTGGAAAATACCCTGTATGAACACTGCGTTGGTTTCGGTTCCCCGGAATATGTTGCTGAAATGGACAGCTATCAACGGTACATCCTGCTGTGTACCCAGATCAGCCTCGTATACATAGTCGCTGTTACCTGAGATAATGGCAGTATCAACCACCTGTCCGTCCTTCACCAGGTTAAGCAGCACACTGTCCCCGTTAAGGTCCACTTCCACAATGTTGAGCCTGTAGCCTTCATTAAGGACGATCGCAGAACCTGCAAAGACGGACCTTCGTGTGTCCTCGTCCACAAGGACCCTTGTGAGCTGTCCGTTGGATATGAGGCTTACATCGTCATCCGCAAACTGTGAGTTATCGGTATAGCCGGCAAAATAACGCTCTGCCATGAACCCTATGACCTGGTAGGAACCCCAGTCATTCCGATCAAAGTTGGTGTTGATGGGTGTGGTGGAATATTCAAGTGCTCCGGCAGGTATTGTCCTGCTAGACGGACTTTGCAGGCTGACTGTCAGTGTCTCCGATCCTTCGCCTGAATCAAGGTCGAAGTAGAATCCCGAATAACTCTGGGCTGTCCATGTGTATTGCAGGGACAGGTTCTCATCTGCAGACCAGATGCGGTTTCCCGTGGTGTTGTTCTGCGCTGTGGCAGGTACTGCCAGAAAGATCGCTGTGATTATTAATACACTTACCAGTAAAGATACATTAATGTGTTTCCTCATGTTAACCCCTGACCTCAATAACCCTTCGTTCTAATGTTTAATAAGTTTATTCCCAAAAAGGCCGTATATCTTTCCTTATTTGAACACGGCCGGAAAGGCGTGAAAAGCAGTAAACCCAAGAATCTTTAACCTTGCATGCCCATTTTGTTAAAGAGGACTGGCAGTTTCTCGTCAGCAGTCATATCATGGGGGAGGTTATATGAGTGAACTCAGGGAAAGCGTGAAGATCGTCTTCCTGGAGAACTATGACATGGACCTGGCCCTGACGATGATTGCAGGCGTTGACGTATGGCTCAACACCCCCAAGCAGCCCTATGAGGCCCCGGGTACGGAGAGGTCTCCTGAAGAAGCCGAATCCATGGAACTTGACGACCTCTATTATAAACTGGAGTACGTTATCATCCCCGAATATTACAACAGGCGGGATGAGTGGATCAACATAATGAAGAATTCCATAGGAATGATAGCCTATTATTTCAATACCCACAGGATGATGCGCAGGTATGTGACAGAGACCTACTTCTGAATGTCTGGGAGATCGGCATTATGCACATTTGAAGTAGCGTTTCTTCACTTATTCTATTCCTTGTATCTGGATTTAGCCTCCTTTAGTACCTGCACGGCCGCATCCAGGTCTTCCCAGCCAATGATCTTCACATGCTTATTTTCCAGGTGCTTGTATGTCTCGAAGAAATGCGGTATTTCCTTTAGCAGATGAGGTGGAACCTGTTCAATGCTCTCTATATGGTTCCACAGCGGGTCGCTCTCCGGGACACAGAGTATCTTCTCGTCCCGTCCCTTGTCGTCTTCCATATCAAACAATGCGACGGGATGCACATCTATGAGACATCCGGGAAATGTAGGCTCCCATGTAAGCACCAGCACATCAAGGGGATCACCGTCAAGCGCCAGAGTGTCCGGGAAGAAGCCATAGTCGCACGGATACACCATTGAGGAAAAGAGCATTCTGTCAAACTTGATCATTTTCTTTTCCTTATCGTATTCATACTTATTCCGGCTTCCTTTAGGGATCTCGATGATCACGCTCTCGATCTGTCTTCCAATCATTTCAGCAACCTCTTCAGTAACTTGCTCTTTCTATAGCAGTGGGTATTGGATCCTGTTACGTGTACTCTTCTTTAGCTGGCGCATAAGGTCTTGAGAACCGGGCTTCCACTCTTTCCCTGTGAAGCGTATTATAGGTGCAGAATGGTATGACCTTGCCATCAGGTGTTGCATAATGTATCCCGCATCTTTGTATCCTTTCCATGTCCATGTTATACATGTCCTGGAAGTGCATGGCACCAAGGAAAAGGCTCTCCCTGTGGAATTGTTTTACCACACTTTCCCCACCTTCCCTCAGGACATTGAGCAGCATCCTTGTGACATTGACTGATTTTGGTTCTTTGTCATGATCTATGAAACCGGGTACCTTGCGCAGCACATCCGCCAGCACGAGCAGGTTCCTGCTGTCGTGGTCAAGCTCATGGGAAGCTTCATCGATCATCTCCATGAGCCCTTCCACGTCCACAAATTCAGTAATGGGAATGATCTTGCCTTCGTCCACGAAGATATAGGTAGCTGCACCACAGTGTGGATGTACTGTCATTTCAGGCAGGGGTTTATGCCTGGCCTTTGAAAGGAATCTCGATATAGGCACCACAAAGGGTACAGGATACCAGGAATCACATGGTATTCTCCCATCCGTCTGCTCCTCGGTGAGTCTGGCAAGGTCAGGGATCGTAATCCTGCCCATCTCCCTCTCTTCCTGCCGGACACGTCCTGTGAATGATATCGGCTGGAAATTCACCCCTTTGACAACATCCCTGTTCTTCACCGCGTACCTTATCACATCTCCTACCTGGTGATCATTGACACCTTTTGTAAGAGTGGGTACAAGGGTGATACTGCGGATGCCTGCATTACGCGCATTCTCAATTGCCTTCTCTTTGATCGGAAAGGCGTTGAATCCCCTCATCTTTATATATGGCTCAGGCGTTACCCCGTCAAACTGCAGGTATATGGTATGCATCCCTGCCTGTACCATCCTTTCTCCGTAGGCAACGCTTTGAGCAAACTTTATCCCATTAGTAGCGACCTGTATCTGCACAAAACCGAGGTCTCTGGCCATCTCCACTATCTCCGGGAGGTCTTCACGCACAGTGGGCTCTCCTCCCGAGAACTGTATCGCGAAGCATGGTACAGGCTTCTGGTCCCTAAGCATTGTCATCATGCTGCGTATCTGTTCCATTTCAGGCTCATATATCCTTCCCGAGACCCGGGCGTTTGCAAAGCACACGGGACAAGACATATTGCACCTGTTGGTGACGTCGATATTTGCCAGGATAGTGCCTGTCTTATGGGATGTGCATAATCCGCACTGGAAAGGACAATCCGAGTTTAAGTTCACATTAGGGTTCAAAAGGCCGCAACCAATGCGTGAGAACTTGCTGAATTTACTGTACATTGCGGAGTCCGACCAGTATACATCCCTGAACTGACCGTGAAGAGCACATGTCTTTTCCATGATGATCCTGCCATCCTCCTCCAATATGGCAGCGTCTATCAACTCCCCGCACAGAGGGCACACTGAGTGAGTATGTTCCTTCATATATAATAACCACACTTAATATGTATTCTACTCATAAATTAAATATACGCAGTTAATATGTAATAATCTTATTTATCCCTTTCGCAGTTTGTTCTGTCTTAAATACCTTAAACAGGTGTAACATCCTTTCTTAAGGATTTATATGCAACAGAGACAGATAGTTTCTTGCGAGAGGGAGTTGGGGTTTGTATTACGAGCGAAGAGCGGTGCAAATAGCTGCAGAAGCAGTTGATGCAGGGCCTGTATCCTTGAATAGTAAACTTTCCACGATAAATTGCCACGTCGCTCGTCTCTCTCGCCAATTAACGATCTGATGGACATTCCGTTCACATTTCCCATCTGCCGGGCTTGAGGCAGTTTACCTGGGCATAAGTGGAGGAAAGCATGAAGACTGGTATCGCGCAGGTTTTTCTTCCTGTGGACAAGATGATAAACGTCAAAGTAAGGATCCCGAAGGTGAAGATCTTGGCAAGATAAAGGAACTGATGATAGACCTGCGGTATGGCAGGATCGCTTATGCGGTACTGTCTTTCAGCGGCCTGTTCGGCATAGCTGAGAAATTGTTTTCCATCCCCTGGAAATCGCTCACCTATCTGAAGGAGGATAAGCAATTTGTGCTGAATGTGCACAAGAGCACTCTTGAGGAGTCGGTGGGCTTTGACCGGGCAAACTGGCCTCTCAGCGACCGGAGGTGGCTCTGCGACCTTTATGAAGATTATAAGTGCGAGCCCTACTGGACAGAATGATATCCCTCTTTTACTTTGTTAGTACCTGAGGCTCTTTACCTGCCTTTCCTCTGCGCTTGCACCCATATAGATGAATATGGCTATGATCACGAGCCAGAAGCTGGTCAGCAGGCCGACCACTCCCATAAGGAGGGCAAGTATTTTCCCTAACGTTGCTGCTTTCTCTGTGGCTTCCACAAAGTTCATGCGGCTTGCAAGCAGAGCCCGCAGTATCCTTCCACCGTCCATGGGGAAGGCAGGTATGAGATTGAACAATGCAAGTATCACGTTGATATAACCCAGGATGAAGATCATCATGAACAGGGCATTTCCTTCCGCCGTACTTGCAGCAGGATTGAAGAGATAGTTGACTGCAAGAAGCACGATTCCTATTATCAGGCTGGAAAGAGGTCCGACAAATGCCATGGTTGCTTCTTTTGCGGGGTCCCTGAGCTCTCCTTCCATTGCCGATACTCCGCCTATAAGGTACAGCGATATCTCCCTGATGCCGGTCCCGTATCTCAGAGAAAGGTATGAATGGGAAAGCTCGTGGACAAGCACTGACGCGAACAGCAGTATTGCCGTGGCCAGGGCAAACGCATACCTCAACGTCTCAGGCTGTGTTCCCGCAAATCCGTAGGGCTCGGGCTGCACTGCAAACACCCAGGCAAAGAAGGGCAGTACTATCAGGAATGATACATGGATCTTAATAGGTATGCCAAATATCCTGGCGATCTGGATCGAATTTCCCATCGTTCTTCTCCCTTCAGTCTTTCTCCCTTATATTTTGCATAGGATCTCTTGGTCGTACTCTTATTGCTGCTATATGTGTGCCTGGTCTTATGTCTTTCCTGCATTTCCCCGTCCAGTGAGGTCTCAAAGATCTCATGCTTATCTCTGTTCTTTTATAAGTGGAAGCACATCATCCGCGTAGGACCTTATGAACTTTAGTTCATCGGGACCGGCGCAATGAATGTAGATATGTGTGAAACCTGCGTCGATATACTGTTTTATGTACTTTGCGTGCTCTTCCGGGTCTGATGAGATGCAGGCCTTCTGCCTGAGGATATCATCACCCACGATCTCCCCGTTCTGCTGTGACATCTGGGGAGTATGGATCTTATTAGTGAACTGGGCAGGAATGAAAGCGCCAGCCCAGTACTTATGCAGCCTTTCAAGAGATTCCTCAAGCCGGTTTCCGTATGCCACAAAGAGCTCAATAGCCCTTGGCATGCCTGATAAATCCTTACCGGCCCTTTTTGCTCCGTACTCGAACTTCTCCATGATCTGCCTATATACCTTCATCCTGGAGCCGCCGACCGATATCATGCCATCCCCGTGGTACCCTGCAAACTGAGCACTTTCGGGTACCATGGTAGAGATATATATGGGAATATCCTGGGGAGGCAGTGTGTATAGTTTTGCGTCCTGGGTGCAATAGTACATGCCGTCAAATGTGATCTTTTCCCCGCTCCAGAGATCCCTGATGAGCTTAATGGACTCGGCCAGCATCTCCTGCCTCTCATTATATTCAGGCCATTCGCATGTCATGGGATATTCGTTAAGGGCTTCTCCTGTCCCCAGGCTCAGGTAAGTCCTTCCCCCGGCCAGCGAAGCTACGGTTGCAGCCGCCTGGGCAATGATGGCAGGGTGGTACCTGAGGATAGGGCAGGTGATACCGGTGCCTATCCTGATCTTCTTTGTACTGACCGCAGCAGCTCCCAGCCAGCTCTATGTGAAGCAGGACTGCCCCTCCTCGCTCCAGGGATGGAAATGGTCACTTACGTCTATACTGTCAAAACCGTTTTCCTCTGCTGCAATCGTCTGCTCAGAATCTCAACGAGACTGTATATGTACTCCATATAAGAAGAGAAACGGCTCCAAGAGCAGTTATTATTACAAAATGGATTGCAGCCCTGCGGAAAAGCTGGTCGGCGCCCGTGAGCTTCATGTAGAACGGCTTTGCCAGGGTGCTTATTAGTCCTGCCATGACTGCTATCTGGGCAGCCTGGCTATAGGGGATGGTGCCGTTCAGTGCAAGCGTTGCCATAGAGACAGTGACTGCTGAACTGCTTACTATCCCCCCTATGGCGGTTGCGTAAATCCCCATGTTCCCTCCCTGGGATTGGGCTATGTCGGCGATCATTGTTATTACCATGAATAGTATCCCGAACCGCAAAGCTGGGACAACGGCAAAAGGGGACCTGAGTTCTATGGTCTCGTTGACTGTCGTTGCTTTCCTCTTACACCATGCTATCAGAAGAGTGACTAAGGACATCACCAGAAAAGGCGGTATCATCAGGAAGGCCATCCTCCCGGAAGTGTCGATAAGGAAAGCGAAAGTGACATCCCGGAGGGTCATGGAGACAATAGTCAGCAGAGCTCCCGTGCATATATGACCTGTCAGGGACACTCTTCTTTTCGAAAGGTTTGAAAGTGAAATGACAGCTGCTCCACTGCTCGCCAGCCCTCCCAGGAAACCGGAGTAGGCTATTCCTCCGCGGGCGCCTATTCTCTTGAGGAGCACATAGCTGACAAAACTGATGGAGGATATGAGCACGATAATAAGTATTGTAGATTTCAGGTCTATGACCCCAAAGGCAGGCTCCTCCGGAACCACAGGGTACAGAATGAAGGCGATGGCTACGAACTGCAGTGCGTCAATGATATCCCTCTCGGCCAGATTCTCGGCCAGGGAATGGAGCGGTTTTTTCTCGATAAGCAGGAATGTGATTATTACCGCGCTGACAATGGATATTATGTAAAGGTCTGCCGCTATGAGCACTCCCAGAAGGTAGGTGCAAAAAAGGGATATGGATGTTGTAAGTCCCAGGCTCCCTTGTACTCTGTTGATGTTGTAGGCAAGGAATATACAGACCACTCCTGTGAATATCGTGGTTATCAGCAGGATAGAGGTCCCGGCATAATCGATGAGGAAGGCAGACAGCATGCCAAGGATACATGTGAGTGTAAAGGTCCTGACACCTGCGAAAAGTTTCTCCCTGCTTCTCTGCCTTTCCCTCTCAAGACCGATGAGGATCCCTATCATCAGTGAGAGAATGATCTTTTGCACAAAATCCACTATAAGCGGATCCAGGCCAAACCTCAGTGCTATATCTACCATTTTATCTTTCCGTGCTGAAGCATCTGATATCCATCAGGTTATTCCAAGTGTCCGGTCTACCATCTATCAGTCTGCCTATAGTCATTCGATGCATTGCTTAAATATACATATATACAAAATAAGGAAAATATATTTGCCGGGTGAAAGGTAGTTTTAAGTAATATCCTCATTAACCCTACATGGGAGATATGGGTTCTGCATTCGGGGACATTTTGCCAGCTGGCGCTTTTCTTATGAACAATGTGAATGCCAGGCTGCCCGGGTCATAATACCGGATATCGTCACATTACACGTACCTCTGACCCCTTCTACTGAGAAGATGATAGGTGCTGAGGAACTCCTGAAGATGAAGCCGACCTCCATACTGATCAACACAGCTAGGGGCGAGGTTGTTGATGAGGCTGCCCTGCTGAGCTCACTGCGCAGTGGTCATATTGCAGCCGCGGAGCTTGATGTTTTTGAGGCTGCTTGGTCTGAGCAATGTGCTCCTGACACGGCACATTGCTTTCCTTTCAGAGGAATCTCTGGACGAGTGTACGTCAGTGACTGTGGACAATATCAGTCAGTTCCTTAAAGGAAGCCCGCAGAATGTGGTGAATCAGGAAGTTCTCCAGTAGTATGAATAAGTTCAGCTGAAGGCAGGAAACTATAAAACTTATAGTGACCTAAGTCTAATGGGGAGTGATTTGAATGCTTTACTGGATAACTCGTATTCTGATCGCCATAATCGTCCTTGTGATACTATGGCAGATATTACTGCTTCTGCTCTAAATTGGAGTGACTGCCAGTTATGACAGGCTGCAGATATAGTGATATCATACGTTAACTTTCAGCAGGGATTCTGTTAGAATTCCAGCCTTGTTTTTATTGCGGGATATGTCCTCTCAGTCCCAAGGCCGGTTGTATCATCTTATCCTGCCGGTACACCTGCAGGCAGCCCTTCCGTTCTTGATGGTTGTTGGCCGAGTTCTATTTGAGACTGATGGACCAGACGTTACCGTTCTTTCTCATGCAGATCTTGTCTTCCCTTGCAAGCCATCCTATGGCCATGAAAACAGTCTGGGAATCAAAACCGCTTTCCTTGAGTACATTCTTCACGTTGGTAAGATTAGACCCGCCCTTTTCAAGCAGCCTGTACACGTGGCCGGCTGCATCTCCGATATTAAGACACACCTCATCCATGATAGTCACTTGACTTACTTGCTTATAAGCTTTTATGGGTCATGTCAGGTCACCAGCGCCGATGTCTTCCACATAGGCACGCAGTACTTCAGCCACGCTCCAAGCCTGGGAAATAGTACCGCCGGGCCTGTGGGGGGTGTCCCCGTCGAATACTTCGGAGATGGTGCCGATGCCTGCTTCTTCCAGATGCACTTCCATTCCCTTGAGCAGGCTTCTCATTTCATCCCTGCTTTTGTTTGAATGCCCGTTGACCTTAATGTATGCCGTTATATAGGGGCCGAGCAGCCAGGGCCAGACAGTGCCGTTATGATAGGCTGTGTCCCTGCCTTCCGCATCACCCCGGTAGACACCCATGTAGAACGGGTCTGACGGGGAAAGTGTCCTGAGGCCATACGGGGTCAGCAATTCATCCTTCACAACCTGCATTATACTTTTTTCACTGGCAGAAGGAAGCATTGTGAAAGGCAGTGATACGGCAAGTACCTGGTTTGGCCTCACAGAGGCATCTTTCGGACATGCAGGTTCAGTGTCATCGGGATTTTCGGGGCAGGGAATGCAGTCATAGAGGCAGCCCTTGTCCCCATTCCAGAACGCGCCTTCGAAGTTCTCTTTCGTAAGTTCCGCAATCTCATAGAACGCGGAGGTATCCTTGCCAAGTTGCTCTCCCATTGCCGATGCCTGCAGCAGGGCGTTGTACCACAGAGCATTGATCTCGCATGTCTTTCCCCGGCGTGATGTCAGTTCCCTGCCTCTTACCTTTACATCCATCCAGGTAAGCTGCCCGCCCTGTGATATCAGGCCGTCTGCTTCCATTCTTATATCATGTTTTGTTCCCCTGCAATAATAGTCTATTATGTTCTCGACAGTATCCCAGATTCCTGATATAAACTCCAGGTCGCCTGTATAGTCCAGGTATTTTCTGAGGGACTGAACAAACCACAGGGAGGCATCCACTGTATTATATGCTATCTCACCGGAAGGGCTCTCCGGGAAAAAGTTGGGGATAAGTCCCTCGCTGCAGCTGGCTGCAAATGTTGCGAGTATGTTCCTGGCATCGCCAAATCTTCCGGTAACCAGGGTGAGGCCAGGCAGTGAGATCATGGAATCCCTTCCCCAGTCCGAATACCAGTGATAGCCTGCTATGATCGATCTTGAACCGGTCGATTGCCGGCGTACTATGAATGAGTCTGCGGCTCTGGTCAGCCTGTTGATAAAATCATCTTTATGGGCCTGCTTTTCAGTGAGCTGGTTCCTGCGCTGCATTTCATGGGAAAATATCCTGTCAATATCATCCATATCAAGTGATATCCCCGAAGTGGATGCTGCAATGAAGAAAGACGACTCGCCCCTGCCGACCTCAGTCTCAAAGTAACCCGGATTGAAGTTATCCTCCCTGTATGGATATCCCCTTGAAAGCTCTGTCATGTATTCCATATTGTAATACCAGTAGGCCTTAGGCGTGAAGGGGATGTCCGAACCAATGTAAAGCTTTCCTTCTTTACTGTCAAGAACGGTGCCGGTTCCGTGTGGATGCTGCTTGAACTGCAGCTCTACCGATCTGGTCAGTTTATGTATGTCCCTGTTATTCACAAGCGGAAGCACCCTGAAAATAATACTGTCGTGCACAGGGTTTGAGATATCATAGCGGACAACTACGGTGTTCTCCCCGTGAACCATGGTTATCTTCTTTCTGACAGAGACATCCTCCGCAAAATACCGGAATTCCGGAAAAGGTTCTGTGGAAAAGTCCTCAAGATGGCGATCGCCCTGCGGGTGCAAGGTACCCGGGTACTGGTGTGCTGCAAACTGGTATGCCCGGCTGCCGACCTGTATCTCCTCGTCAAGGGATGAGAGCATCACTCTCCTGTGTACCGGGGGGTTAATGGCCGCCACAAGCAGGCCATGGTATTTTCTTGTATTCATCCCTATGGCTGTGGATGAAGCGTATCCGCCAAGGCCGTTGGTTATTATCCATTCCCTGCCTGTGCCTTTTGCAAGCAGGGTTTCACTATCCCTATTATCCATACTTTTATCCCACTCCTCTTAAGCTTATATTGGCCCAGGATCCATTAACAGTGCATTGTCCAGCTCATCCAGCATTATCAGGTTCTCGATCATAAGGGCGCAGCTCCAGCTTAAGGGTATTGCCCAGGCAGGCCTGCCGGTGTGCTTGTTTACCTGCTCCGGTAACAAACCTGTACTGGTCGTGCCTCTGAGGGCCCAGTTAATATACTCCAGAGCCTCCGCTCTCATGCTCCTGCATTCCTCCTCGTCCCCTTTCCTTTGAGCTGAACCGGCCAGGGTCAGTAGCGCCTTCGAGAGCCAGAGCGTTATCACAACCCAGGGATTGCCTTCAATGTAATCATCGGTCTCGTAGCGCTTTATCCCGATATGGCTGTTCACCTGCACTCCTAGCCTCTTCTCGATCGTGCGGATCATCGAGAGGATCATCTCTCTCTCCTTTTCGTCATCCGCGTCAAGCATGCCGAATGGGACGACGGCTCCCAGCATGCTGGCATCTGCCTCAGTGTCCAGCCTGTCATCCACCCTGCCCCTTGCAAAGTATCCTTCAGGCAGCCAGAACTCACGTACAGTGGCCTCCTTGATGAGCTTCGCTCTCGTAAGCCACCTGTTTGCAAGCTCGTGCTCTCCGTGTGCTGCAGCTATGTCTGCAGCTCCTGTCAGTCCCCCATATATGGCGGCGTTTGTGTAGGTGAATGTGCCCTTGTAAGATTCCCAGAGGCAGGTGCAGGGATCGTGAAGGCCCCCGGCAGTCCTCCTCATGAGATATTCGGTGGCAGGCAACACACTTGGCCAGATCTCGCTGAGAAAGGCGGTTCTGGCTACTGGCTGCTGGCTCCGGAAGTATCTGTCCATGGCAAAGAGCGTTGCTCCTGTCTCGTCCATCTGGGTGGAGAAACTGAAATTTCCCCAGGAAGAGCCAAGGCTCCCGTCCAGCCAGTAGCGCTGGAACCAGGAGCCATCGGACATCTGCGTCTTCCTGCACCATCTGAAGAAACGCATGCAGAAGTCCGGATAGCCTGCACTGAGGAGTGCGAGCACTGTCTCGGCAGCATCCCTGTTCCAGCAGTAGCCATAGCCTCCGCTCCGCTCAAAATCATGGTCGAACTCGGGAGCCGCGACGAAAGATCCTTCCTCCGGGTCGCTCAGAAGGGACAGTGTCAGTAAGGAACGTTTGAAAGCGCTGGTAAGTTCCTCACGGCTGTTATCCTCAGTCTGTGGCAGCGTGATCCTTCTGCTCCCAGCCAGCCAGCCGGTCTGCTCGTCGTAAACCTTCTTCATCATCCTTTCCACATTTTCGGTGCCTGCTGTCCTCATCTTATTGTAGAGCATCTCCCTTGTGGGTGCCGCACCAATGAAAACCGTTATCTTCCTGCTTGAACCAGGCTCGATGTCCAGCTTCCATGCCATGGCACTGTTGAGCCTGCCTATTTCCTCTCGCTTGTTCTGCAGTCCCCCATCCTGCATATCGTAGAGGGCGTTGGTCCAGATATCCGACTCAAGCGCTCTGCCCACCTGCCATTCTTCGAATGCGGGCCTTGAGCTAAGCCCCAGGTGATAGTTCCTCCAGTAATGTACAAGTATCCCCGATTCGGTGTCACAGAAGGCGGAGTTCTTTTTCAAGGTCTCTCCTGCCTGGAACTTCGAGTAGTAATAGAATTTGCCATGGAATCCTTCAGAAGCGCTGATCCTGTAATTACGTACCAGTACAGGATGATTAGGATGGGCGAGGTCCAGGATATCCATGCTCAGTCCTCCCTGCCGGCGGAGGTGAGTGACCACCACATCTGTATCTTCGATGTAATTCTGGGTCGCCTGCCATTCATGATCATTGGACCAGATAAGCCTCTTCCCGTCGTGCAGGCATGCCTGCGATTCCTCCACATGCTGGGCAAAGTCCCTGCCGGGATAGAAGAAACCGAAGATCTCTGCTCTCTTCCCCATGGTAACGAGCAGTTCCCGGTTCCCGAGTATAGAATTGGGTTGCCTTATCAGATATATCTCCCCTATATCTTATTCAGTGCCGCCCCATGTAACATTAGCGGCCTGTTCTCTTCAGTTTACTGAACACTCTTTCCTTGAAGTCCATCATGACTGCCATGAAATTGACCCCAGCATCGTAAGGTGAGGAGTGGATGCTGAAATAAGAGTGCACATCCCCGTCGCCGAGCCATTTTGTGCTCATGTAGTAGTAATGGTCCGAGGTGAGCAGGTATTTCCATATACTTATGAGCTCCTGGTCCCCTGTCGCCTTCACGTAAGGTCCCAGCAGCTTAGCTTCTTCGAAGCAGCGTCTCTGCATATCGTTACCAAGCCATGCGCTGGTGTCTCTTTCGATATCTGCCCATGAGACCGTGGAGAAATCTCCCACATCGATATCGCCTGCAGAAGCGTACCTGCTGACGGTTTCCGAGGGAGTTAGAAACTCCACTCCCCTGTCTGTGACCTCTCCCGGGAGAGCCCTGAGGAAATCGAATATGCCAGTATCTGTCCACTGGTGTTCCCCGAAGGTCTCATAGTCCATGAATATGTTCGCAGTCTCCCCTGCACTGCGGGATAACCACCCGGCCCATTTGTTGGCAGTGAGCGGGTACTCCTCCCACCAGCGTGATGAGAAGCGATATCCAATGTCATCACTCAATTTATAGTTCCTCAGGAGCACTGCGATATCGCTGTCCTTTGCCCTGTAGACATGATTGGGAGAGCGGCCTTCAAGCACTCTTTCGATGCCCTCCATCAGTATGGCCTTGTACCCCATCTTCGCGGCAAGGGTGGCTATGGTATTATTGTACAGCAGTTCGGTGTTCCTGAACACCTGTGGTCTCACTCCAAGGAGGTCTGACATGGCCTTCCGGTGTTCCATCACCTGGTCTGTGAAATCATCCCCTGACTCAAAGAGTGACGCAAGGGAGTGGTAATAGGTCTCGTCTATGAACTCCATGCATCCGGTATCTGCAAGGTCCCGGAAGCTTTCCAGCACGTCCTCGCCCCATCTCTCGCACTGGTTCAGGAGAGTGCCGGTGACGGACATGCTGAGCTTTAGTTTTCCTTCACTCTCGTCCATCAGTTCCAGGATGGTTCGGTTTGCGGGAAGGTAACACTTCTCGGACACCCTCCTGAATATCTCCCTGTTGACCTCGTCATCGAAGTATCTGCCGAATCCCTCGGATCTGCTGCCAGGCCAGAACCACTTGAGCCTGTAGGGCTGATGAACTTCAAAATAGAAACAGACCGATCTCATGTACCCGCCTCTGTCAATGCACGTTTCATATCGGAAAGAATGGAGAAATTGTTTACCGCCTTCTCGTATCCAAGACGCCTGCCCTCAGCGTTCATTTCCAGGAATATGTCGCTCTGCTGCAGGTAGCGGTAAATGGACTGCAGCTTTTCGTGTTCCTCATGTGACGTAAGTTTCCCAAGCTCATTTCCTATGCTCTGCAGTTCATGCATGTAGAGGTGCTGGGCGTGGTTCCCCATGAGATTGTGCATGCCGTAGCGTGCTGTCTTCTTTGAGTAAAGGGAAGGCAGCTCCTCCTGCCTGAACCTGCCGGCAGCCTCTTCCGGAAGAAGCATCTTAATGCCATGCCGTGCCAGTGACAGAGGCAGCTCTATCAGGAACTGTACGATCTCGGCATTCCTCTGGAGATGCACCTGAAGTGAATCGTACTTGATGTATAGTGTCAGAACATCTCCCTCCATTCCGGCTACCCATGACGCGAACTTTTCTGCTATCAGGGGATAGCCAGGCCATTTCCTGTCGGATAACCTTTTTTCCACGTCCTCGCTGAGGTTTATATGGCGCAGCAGAGTGGGAACCTCGTTCCTGTAAACGTGCACAGGATCGCATCCGTTCACGATATTATGGGATCCCTCCGAGATGAAGCACTTAAAGCCAAGATCCCTGCAGCTATCGTTCGTCCTCTGGTCAAGAAGCAGCTCCGGATTGGCGAAACTTACAGGCGTTACTCCAAATATGTCCTTCAGGGAGTCCATGTGCATGCTGACCTGCTCCCTGAACTCCTGAAGGTCCGGGAACATAGGGCAGATGGAGTGATAATAGGGCGATGCCACAAGCCCTGCCCCCTTATCTGCAAGCTGCCTGAAACTGTCAAGTATGGCCGGTTCCCATTTGCATTGTTCCAGGAAGATCCCGGAGATATCAAATGTGTACCTACCCCCCACCTCCATGGATGCCATCAGGGCACTGTTAAGTACCCGGATATCCTTTTCGAGTCTCAGGAAACTGTTATAGCTCCTTTCCATCTCAAAATATTTTTCAAGCGCCGGGGCGCCGTATCCCTCCCGCGGCCAGTACCATTTGAGAGGTAAGGGAAGATGGACTTCAAAGCACACGCAGACAGCTTTCACTGGTTCAACCTTCCTTTGTTCCTTCCTGCATTTCCGGAAGGCCGTGTATTTCCTCCGTAAGATCTGTCCTTTCCGCCGGAGGATACCTGCTTGGGGCTTCAGGCAGAAGTTCGGTTTGTGTATCGGTGACTTTCCTTGTCTGGAGTTCGCCTGCAAACCATACGGTCCTCTGCGGGAAGGCTATCTCTATCCCGTTCTCTTCCAATGTCTTTTTGATGACCCACAGGAGTCTGGTCTTCATCTCGAACCATTCTGTGATTGGCGCCCATATCCTGACAATTATGTTAACCGCATTATCCCCGAGGGTATCCACAAACAAGCCTGGGGAGGGGTCCTTCAGGGCAAAGGGCTCGTTGTCAATGATCTCGCGTATGATCCTGATGGCCTCCTCAGCGTCGTCGCTATAACGAATGCCTACAACATACTCGAATCTCCTTGTAACGTTCGCGACATAGTTGGTAATGTTAGCCGTAAATACGGTCTGGTTCGGTATCCTCATGTAGAGGCCGTCGTATGTCCTTATGATAGTAGAGAATATATTGATGTCTTCCACAAACCCGATGTTATTGGCAATATTGATCTGGTCGCCTATCTTGATAGGCCTCTCCACTATGATGAAGAAACCCGATATGAGATTACCTACGATACTCTGGCTGGCAAAACCAATGACTATACCGAAGACACCTCCTGTAACCAGAAGGCCGGAGCTTTCAATTCCTGTCAGCGGTAAAATGAACACCACAATAACCAGTGTAATGAGGCCGTAATAACCAACCTTGAGTATTATATCGAGATGCCCCTTGTCAACCTTATCCTTGAGGGACCTCTGCAGGTAAATGGTAAGTGCTTTTCCCATTCCAATGGCGATAATAAGCACCAGTATGGCACCTATTATCTTGAGCACGGTTTCAGGGGTCTCCGGGAGGAAACTGATGGTTTCAGTAACATTCATAGGCCATGCTCCATTATTCCCCTGTTCCCGCTCAATATTACCTTACGGGATGTGTAGAGCTCGATAGACCTTTTGAACTCCGCTGTAGTAGTATAAGTCATAAACCCGGTCTCAGCGAGATTCCTGTTGATGATCCTCATGAAAGCCCTCATTGATAGCTGTTCTTTCCCGTAATATATCTTCATGCCGTATGCATTGAACACCGCTTTTGTTACTTCCATCCAATGGGTTGTGTCATTGATGATATCAAGTTCTATATCTCCCTCGTATCGTGTATCCGGATGGGGGTAGGATGTGAAGGCCTTACTCTTCCAGTATCTGCATACAACCCCGTTGTTAGGTGTCCCGTACAGAGTGTATTTTATATTGCTGAGGGTAAGCATGTCAACAAGCTCATGGTCCCCGTTCCTGCCGACAATGAATATCCCGGTCTCCACAGGGAATGTCAGGTATATCTTCTGCTTTGTTCCCGGCCCTATCACTACCGGATGTTCAAAATCGATAAGCAGGGAAGAAGTTATGGGTTTTGGCAGGTTCACAGGTTCAATGGGATTGATAAGGAACTCGCCGTGGGTGTTAAGGAGTGTCTTCTCGACTGTCTGGTAATTGCAGGTCCTTCTGTATATGAGGTTTTCTCTGTCCTTCTCTACCGATATCTCATGCCCTTCAAAGTTCAGGGTGAAAGGGGGCGTATATTTGTCATACATTTATATCATTCATTTATTACAGCCATTTCTTCCTGCGGAAATACATCATCATGGAAACGGATACGAGTAGCATTGCCATCCAGGCTGCAGGATATCCCCATTCCCAGCCCAGCTCAGGCATGTGCTCGAAGTTCATACCATACACTCCGGCTATAAAAGTGAGCGGGATGAAGATGGTTGCTATTATTGTCAGGGTCTTCATGACCTCGTTCATCTTATTACTGACGCTTGACAGGTAAACATCCATTATACCTGAGGTTATATCACGATAGGTTTCCGCAGTCTCGATTATCCTGATGGTGTGGTCATACAGGTCCTTGAGGAATTCCAGTGTAACCTTTTCTATAAGTGGTGACTCAGAGCGCTCCAGCCTGCTTATGACTTCCCGGAGAGGCCAGACAGACCTGCGGAGGTATATTATCTCCTTTTTGATCCCGTGGATATCCTCAAGGATCTCCGGGGTCGGGTTCTCGATCATGTCCTCCTCGAGCAGCTCAAGGAACTCGCCGATCTTCTCAAGCACAATGAAGTAGTTGTCCACGACCGAGTCCATCAGCGCATAGGCAAGGTAGCTGGGCCCAACGGATCGGATACGTCCTTTTGAGTTCCTGAGCCTCTCTCTCACAGGTTCAAAGGTATCTCCTTCGGCTTCCTGGAACGACAGGATAAAGCTGGGCCCAAGGATGATGCTTACCTGCTCCGCGGTAACTGCCAGTTTTTCATCATCAAACTGCAGCATCTTCAATACCAGATATATGTAGGATTCGAACTCCTCCATCTTTGGGCGCTGGTCTGTGTGGACTATATCCTCCATTACAAGCGGATGAAGCCCGCAATGCGTTCCTATCTTCTCAACAATGTCTACCTGGTGGACACCATCGACATTTATCCATGTAACTGAGCTGGAATCCCTGCAGAGGAAACATGCCTCGATATCCTCAACTACACGCTCCTCATAGTTGTTCTTGTCGTAATTTATCAGGGTTATCTTCGGTTTTTCTGCTCTTGCCTCGCCTACGTGGACAATGGTGCCGGGGGCAAGGCCGGCCTTTCTTGAGTAATGTTTTTTCATTCTATTGCCTTCAGGTAGACCTCGATGGTTTTTTCAGCTATCTTTTCCCAGTTGTACCTGTCCCTCAGGAGTTTCCTCCCTTCCCTGCCAAGCTGGCCGTCAGCATAGTTATCCAGCACATGGTTGATTCCCCATGCAATGGATTCAGGGGTCTGGTAGACGGTAATGCCGTTATGGAAGTTGTCAATGAGCTCCACTGCATTAGTGGCTACAATGTTCTTGCCGGCATCCCAGGCTTCCAGAAGCACTATCCCGAAGGGCTCGTTACGGCTTGGTACGCACATAAGGTTACATGCGTTCACCCATTCCTTCTTTACGCTCTCTTTAGCGTAACCGAGGAAATGGCAGCTATTATAGACTCCGAGCTTACGGGCAAGATCCTCACAGACAGGGCGCATTTCACCCTCTCCTATCAGGACAAATCTCACGTCCCACCTGTTACTGAGAACCGCCGGTATGGCCCTCACAAGGAGGTCGGGGCCTTTCTGGTAGTTCATGCGGCCGACGAACAGGACCACAGGGGCGCAGGGGTGGATACCATAGGCAGACTTTACCTTGCCAGGGTCCACATTCATCCTCATCTTGTTCTCATTGAGCCCATTGGGTATTATAGATATCTTGTAGTCAGGTATCTGGTACAGGTGCTGGATCTCAGCTTTCAGTGCACGGGAGGTGGATATCACCTGGGATGACTCATATCCCTCTCTCCACTCCCGGTGGCTTATCTCAATTGCTTCCCACCAGCTGCCGTGGACGTTCCCGTTCCTGCCCCACTCCGTGCTGTGGTATGTTGTAACAAAGGGCAGACCCACATCGGCTTTGAGCCTGCTGACAACGTTCACAGGGTGCCAGTCATGGACATGCATTACGTTAAAATCCCCGAACTTCTGCACGCTTTCCCAGAACGCTGAATGCATGGCATCGCACATGCTGTCCATCTGCTGGACTATACCACCGGAGAGCGAATGGCTGACCCTGTGATAATGGACTCCGTTAACTATCTCGTAGGGGATCATGTCCTGGTTACGGGTGAATATATGCACTTCATGGCCATGTTGTGCAAGGGCCTCCGCAAGTTCCGAGACATGAGGCGCAAGCCCTCCAACATTGACTGAATACAGGCTTTCCCATGAGAACATGGCAATTCTTAAGGTTTTCATTATTTCACTCCCATTAGTATTAACATCAGGCTCTTTCCAGAAGGTGTTCTACTGCTATCTCAGGTGGCATCGTGTTTATGTATATCCCTGTACCTCTCTCAAATCCCGCAGCCACGGATGTGACCGGCTGTATCCTCAGATTGAGATGGTAGTCCCGGCAGTCTTCTGTCTGGAAGAACATGTAATTATATGCAAGTCCGGGAATCGTTGCATCCAGCCTTGAAATGGCGAATCTGATGCTATCCCCCAGAGAAGAGAGCATCTCCCGGGTAAAGCCTGACAGGTGATGCACATGCTTTAATGGAATTACCCAGAGCTCGTAGGGCACCCCCGAGCAGTAAGGTGCTATCACAATGAAGTGCCCGTTAATGTATACCTGCCTCCTGCCGTTCTTCTCCTTCCCGATCATGTCACAATATGGACATTTATCAAGATTCTTTACCGCATCAAGTTCCCTTTGGATATAGGCAGGCATGAAAGGCAGTGCAATGAGTTGCGAATGGGTGTGCTCGATCGAGGCTCCTGCCTTCTTACCCCAGTTCTTGAACAGGGATACATACTTTATCCCTCCCTGTGCTCCGTAGTGCATGACCCTGTCCCTGTATACCTGCATCAGGAGCAGTATCTCCTCATCGGAGAACAGGTGCAGCCTGCTGTCATGTGCAGGGTGCTCAATGATCACTTCGTGAAAACCGTAGCCTCGTAAGGCCTCAAACTCAGGTTTTACCGGTTCAGGCGCATCAGGAGAGAGTGCAGGATACATGTTGGGGATGCACCTGACATCCCACCCGGTGACCCTTTCATCTTCTGTATCCCTTAACACATGTCCGTCCTTATAAACTGCAGTTGCAGGAGGTGTCTTATCTTCCTGCCCCTGGCAGAACACGCAGGGTCCCGAAGGCCTGCTGTCACTGCATGCCTCCGGTGCTGATGGCCTTTTAGCCCTGCCGGTGGCAATGATGCAGTGCTCGTCAAGGAAGTAGTGCTTACGTATCTCGGACATTCTCACTCCATGCGTGTACCTGTGAGGAGCTCAAAATATTCCCTGGCCGGTGCTTTCCAGTTCATGTCCTTTGCAAGCAGGCTCGCTTCCTGGCAGAGGAGGTTGTACTTGACCTTATCATCCGTATAGGTATCGATGAAATAGTCCATTGCAAGAGCATAATCCGCTATTGACTCGATATAGGAGAGGTTGATGTTGTCTACCACGATCACGCCTCCCATGCCCATCACAAGCCTTTTGAGGGTGCTGAGGGCATCGCTGAAGCCACACACCTTGCTGACTATACTGGGGGTCGCCTCTTTCCCGGCCTCCAGCCCGGTGAGCAGGAACGGCTCGTACCTGGAGGGGAAGACCCCGGCGATACATCCGGACATGAACTCATCCGTGGTCATGTTCAGGCCGCCGTCATGGTCCGACAGCCACTGTGGGTATAGCACGGCCGCCACATGCCGGCTGCCGTCCGGGATCCTGGAGCACTCAAGTCCCCTGGAGTTTATCATCTGCTGAAGCCTCATCTCCTCGCCTATCAGTATCTCTTCGGGCAGGTAGATGGGGAAGTTCTCCGGTGTGTTTGTCTTTGGCCCGTGGGCTGCAACAATGAAACATATGACCCTGAAGTTCTCATCAAGATGACCTGCATCTATCTCGTTCCTGACCATCCTGTCCAGTACCACAAGGGCATCAAGCAGGTCAGGATATCCTTTGTTCTCGATCTCTATACGGGATATGGAAAAGATAGGCACGATCCTGTCCGGGGGGATCACCCTGCTGTTGAATACATTATATATCTTCTCTGACAGGAATTCCTGTATCCTTTTCCGGTTCCTGGCCTTCTTGGGCCAGTCAACGTCGCTGCTTTCCAGGTCTATGCCATTGCGCACTACCATGGCATCGATGCCATAGAACAGCTTCACTTCCTTGCGCGTGGAATCACCCACGGCAGTCACTACATCGGTATATGATGAAAGTGACTCCAGCTTTGCGAAATTGACAGGTACCCCGCTGTCCCAGGAACTGTCCTTGTCCCTTATTTTCCGGATGGATCGATGGCCTGCCACCCTTCCTGGGATTGTCGCATGGTAAGTTGCAACCGTGTGCACGCTCACACCAAGTCTCTCAAGCCGTGCAGCCGCATAGAATACCCCGAACTCGTGGCAGTGAAGGGAGACCTCCACGGAGGGCATCAGGGAAGCCGCAAAATCAGATATCGCCCTGTCACTATATACAGGCGAGGCCGACCTGCCGGCATCCACAAGCAGCCGGGCAAGTTCGGATATGGCGTAGGACAGGTTGAGGTAGTGAGTGTATTCCATGCCGTTATTCATGGTTTCGTAGTGGAGCGAGTCCAGTCCTGTGAGTTCGTATGCCTCAGTTTTCACTTTGCCGGAAAGGCACATTTTCTGACCTTTGTATTCAGAACTGATCATATTGAAGTCGTTGGTTTTGAACATGATGTAAATGATGTCCACATCATCTACTTTGACGGATCCGGTATGTGCTTCTATACCTCTTGAGCCAAGCTGCTCAAGGGCAAAGAGCAGTTCCCCTTCCGGCTCGTACTCACCGAACCCGCTCATGTCAGTTATTCTGTTCAGTCCCTTGTTCCAGTCAGCTCCCGAGTGTCCGTAATAAGGCCCTGCAACTATTATCTGCGTTTTCCTTTCATCCCCTATGACACCATCACTTATCATCTGTGCAAGGTTCCTGGCCTCAGCATCAATGACATTCCAGATTCCTCCCATCTTGTTAGATCTTGGTCCTGCTTCCTCACCTGCTATGACTATGAACCTGTTTTCCATTATTGATAACTCCCATTCTCATTATATTGACACTTATATATGAGAATATCTCAAAAGTCAGGGAAGGATAGATCCGGAATAGATATCCACGGATGAAAAGTATCCTGATCGTCTGTACTGACGTGATGACAGGACGATCACCATCCCAGCACATTACGCACGGGTACCGATCCGTGCCGGTGATCATCACCGTTCGCCTTGATGCCGGTCCTGTAGCACCTGTTGATGGTCTCTTTGGCTTCGGGACGCGCAGGGTCGAGTGCCCCGGAGAAAACCAGGAAGATGAAATGCTCCTTGTATTCCCTAACCTCACCGGCTTTCCTGAAAGCGTATGCCAGCACTCTTTCTCCTCGCTTCGCCATTTTGAGGTACTCCTCTTCCAGCTCCAGTTTCTTGGAGTCGGCCAGCTCCCGCTCTTCCCCCTCCAACATTATGCGGTCGCACTGGAAACTCTCCATTATCTTCTGGGCCTGGTATTCGTGGATGACCGTGAAGGTCGCATTGAGTATGACCACTCCCAGCAGGGCGATGGCGATGAATATATTGCCCTGTCCGGGGTCCAGGTATTCCGCAGCGAAGGAAAGTGCAGAGCCAAAGGGCAGGAGGATGGCGAAAAAGTTCCCGTACAGTTTCAGGTATTTCTTCAGCAGGCTCTCTTTTTTTCTTTTTCCAAACAGGTTAGGGCCACAGATCTCCTTTGGCCGGAGAACCTCTTCGCTGGAGAGACCCTCGGCTGTGGTGTTCAGCCTTTGCAGGAATTCATCAGCCCGATGTGATGCTCATCGCCCCTGGAAGTGCACTGGAATCCCTTCTCTTCTGCTGTCCTGTCCCCATAACCATCAGGAAGTTATGTGAGGTTGGCATAAAAGGGTTGTTGATTTTAAAATCGAAATAAGGATTCTAATTCAGGCTGCTGAATGCCATGTAGGTGTTCCAGACCCCCGTTGCAACAAAGTTCACAGCCAGGGCTGCAAGCAAAAGTCCCATGAGCCTTGTGAAGACCAGCATGCCGGTGTATCCCATGAACTTGTATATCCTCCTTGAGAACCTGAACAGTATAAGGCTGATCAGAAATGTCAGCAATATTGCTACAATCACACCGGCGCTCTGGATAATGGAGTCGGCAGTGCTCATCAGCACGATAACCGTGGATATCGTACCGGGACCGGTGAGAAGGGGCAGGGCTATCGGGAATATCCATATGTCACTGCGGTCTATGGAGCTATCTATCTCGCTCTCGGTTATGCTTTCCCTGGACACTTTCCCGAGTATCATGTCGAAAGCCACAACAAAGAGCAGAGCACCACCTGCAATCCTGAGGGCGTCAACGGTTATCCCGAAAAAGTCCAGGATAAGGCCTCCAGTGAATGCGAAGAACAGGGCGATGATGCAGGCAAGTGCTACAGACTTGTTTGCAAGCGTATTCTTATCTTGGAACGTTATATTATTAGTGAGTGAAACAAAAGTTACGACCCCGCTCAGAGGACTGACTATTGCAAAAAGGGAAAGAAAAGAACCAAGAAAGAATGCCATATCCTGCATGTTGATAACTCCGTCCTGTTTTTAAGATGCTATTGTTTCTATACATATCAGTTGTGGTCTTCGGGTTCAAACTTATTCACATTTATCCAAAGGTATTATACTTATTAGTCTGCCCTTTTTATTTATAGTATACTAACAATGTAAGCTTAATATCCAATGGCATTAAAAAAGCAGCTTCCTCATGAATATGATCTTCCATGCAATGTTAAGCAGCCACAGCAAATTAAATGAGGTTTAGGTTATATAAAAACAGAACTTACTATGTGTAGCGGGTCGTGGGGAATGAACTGCAATGGGAGTGGAATGCTGGAGAGATGTTGGGGAACATCTCGGATTCGTTAAGGAGAGAGGCGCCTTAAAGCGTGGTGGTTTCCGGGCGCCTCATCTTACCTTGAATTTCTCCTGTTTTATTGCCTAGGGTGGACCTACTGATATAAAAACAGATCTGATCTACCTTTTTATTATCCACATAGGGATAACTCACACTGTTAATGCTTTTTTATTGTCCTTGATGGCACTCTGTTACCTGGGAAGTAGTTCAGACCTGTAAGCTGCATTTTCCTGTCGCCTCCAGTGGTTCGACGTGGATCGTCGTACCGGAAAGGTAGGTCACATGCCGGGCAAGTGATTCCCTTACCTCTATGGTTATGTCGTGACCTTCACTGACAGAGAGCCCGGAGTCTACGGCAATTGTGATCTCCGCATGCATCCTGTGGCCTATCCACCTGACCTTCACATCCGCGACTTCCAGGACACCTTCAATATGGCCGATGGCATGTACGATGTCATCAACCACCTCCGGGTCCACGCTATCCATGAGCCTGCCAAAGACCAGTTTTCCTGAGTCCCAGAAGACCTTCAGTATGGCAAGGGTGATAAGGATCGCAACAACCGGGTCTGCCAGGGGGTAGCCGAGCCAGACACCGATGGCTCCCAGCACGACTGCCAGGCTTGTCAGGCCGTCAGTTCTGGCATGATACCCGTCGGCTATCAATGCTGCGCTTCCGATCTCCCTTCCTGTTCTGATCCTGTACTGCGCTATCATCTCGTTACCCGCAAAACCCACTATGCCTGCAATAGCGACGACCTCCACATAGGCTATGGCGGCAGGCTCAAGTATTAAGCTGATGGCGTTATATGCAGCAAACAACGCGCTTATCAGGATCAGGAAGACAATGGCCAACCCTGCCACATCTTCTGCACGTCCGTAGCCGTATGTGAACCTTTTGTCAGGCTTCCTGTTCGCAATGGAGAAGGCTATCCATAAAGGGACAGCAGTAACAGCATCGCTTAAACTGTGGAAGGTATCGGCAAGCAGAGCCGAACTCCCCGAAATGAGTGCAATCACTATCTGTGCTGATGCGATCGCCGCCAGTCCCAGGAAAGACACTTTGATGGCCTTTTTGCCCCTTTCCGTGTTGAGTATTAACGGGTCGACCGTCCCGTGCTCAGTACTGTGTGCATAATTCGGCTCATCCGGAAAGACCTTCATAGACATTTTCCCTCCTTTCCACTACCATCCGCTTCCATTCCTTTGATTTTGTAGCGATATGTATATATCTTGTTCCCTTTTTTGCAGCATCGGACCATGTCAGACTTACCTGCATTTGCTTTCTATCAAATATCGGCAACCGATTATGCTTATACTGCTAAATCAAACTTATTTGCGTAAGTATTTTTGATAGGAGCTTTATTTGAGGGCAACAATTAAATATAAGTTATTATAATAACGGTGTCAACCTGAGTAGAGTAATACTCGGGTATTAGTGGTATGTGGTCTATCTCCATCTAAACTACCTCCTAAATAATACCTCCACTAACCCATCCACTAAGGGAGAGTTCCGCAGATGGCGGGGCTCTCTTCTCCACAAACCGTTCCATTATCCCGATTGTTATCCCTTGTAGTTTTGCTTGTCTCTTTTTCATTCATTTTGAATGGTCGTGCAAGAAAAGACCTTTGAACGTGTTCCTGAAGCTATAGACAAAATATGCCAGGGCCAGGTTGATCGCTGAGAACACCACGGACAGCACAGTGAATACCAGCAGGTACATGGTGTAGAGTAATATCCTTGTCAGCACATCCTCTGTATCCACTCTCAACACAAATGCCAGTGCATTGCCCACCAGCAGAAGAATAAATAATGCAGGCAGTCCCTTTGCGGCTCCTTTGAGGTCAGCAGTGCTCAGGGCCATGTGGGATGCAACACCCAGGGCCAGGAACATGTATATCCAGAAATTGATGTTGGCTGTGTTGGATAAGCTGAACAGGCCCGAAAGAAGGCCTGTTAAAAAGCCTGTAACATATTCGAACCCGGAAGGTCCGAGTGCACTGCTGCTACTGAACAGCAGCATACTGCCTGTGACATCCCTGAAGATGCCGGGAAGCAGCAGGTACATGCTCAGGATAAGGAATATGTTGGCGCTTATGATGGGTCCGATTCCGATGAAGAAATTGCCCATGTTCTGGTAGAGGCTCTTCCTGTTATAAGTATGTTTTACATAGCCCAGAGTTCCATCCTTGCCCTTGAGGTCAAGCAGCTTCACCTTTGTGACCTTGTGCCTGAAGAGCCAGCACATCAGCAGGTGTCCTGTCTCGTGCACAGGCACTCCTATCCAGGCGGTCAGCAGAAGGGCAGTTTTCCCAAGGCTCTTACCCCAGTATTTGTTTGCATGTTTTTCCATACTTCCCAGCAGGAGGCCGAGCAGCAGCACAGGCCCCACGAATGCCAGCATTTCAAGGAAGCTCAGTTCCAGTATCCTCAGGATGTCCTCTGTTATCAATTATTCCTGCTCCCTTGAGTTTTGTTTTTATTTTTACCTAATGTTACTTGTAGAGTTAAGTACTTATTTGATGAACATAGGATGTTCTTGGGATGTGGGGACGAAGTACCAGGGTGTCTTGAGTTACTCCTGCTTTATCTCTGCATTCTGCGAGGTGACCCTCATGGATGAGAAAAGAGATACAAGAACATATATTGAGGATCAGTTCAGGGAACTGAAGGATAACATCTCCCGTAACATCCGGGAGCTTGAGCTGGATAAGGAGTTCGACAGGCAGACAAAGGATCTGAACGAGTATATGGAGACCAATATCCGCAGGATAAAGGAAAGCATCGCCGAGCGTACAGCAGGCGAGCCAGAGCTAAGCAGAGTGCCTCTGATAGGCGAGGACGCTCCTTCGTTCAAAGCTGTCACCACTGCAGGAGAGATAAACTTCCCTCGTGACTATAAAGGTAAATGGGTGATCCTGTTCAGCCATCCCGCAGACTTCACGCCCGTATGCACTACCGAGTTCATGACATTCGCGAGCATGGAAAGTGAGTTCAATGCACTCAACTGCCAGCTTATCGGCCTGTCCATCGACAGCATCTATGCCCACATAGCATGGCTGCGCACCATCAAGGAAAAGATAGAGTACAGGGGAATGAAGGATGTGGAGATAACTTTCCCTGTGATCGCAGACCTCAAGATGGAAGTGGCAAAGAAGTTCGGAATGCTCCAGGCCACAGCTTCAGATACCCAGGCCGTGCGGGCAGTGTTCGTGATAGACCCGAAGGCCAAGATAAGGGCCATACTCTATTACCCGCTCTCGACCGGCAGGAACATGGACGAGATAAAGAGGCTGCTCATAGCGCTCCAGAAAGCAGATGCCGAGGGCATCGCAACACCTGCGAACTGGCAGCCGGGTGACGATGTGATAATCCCGCCGCCGGGTTCATGCGGTGTTGCAAAGGAGAGGATGGAGGCCGCTGAGGAAGGCAAGTACTGCCTCGACTGGTTCATGTGTCTAAGGAAAGAGAGGGCCGAATAAGCGGATATTTCTATCCGCTATGTTTTTTACGATCATTTAACACGAAGATGGATCTTATTTATTTCCCTCTTCCTCTTCAAGCGCCTTGTTCACGATCTTCATCGCGCAGAGGTCTCCGCACATGGAGCATGCTCCGCTACCGGTTATCCTGCTTTCCCTGATCTGCCTTGCGCGCTCGCCGTCTATGGCAATGCTGAACTGTGTGTCCCAGTCGAGATTCCTGCGGGCATGTGCCATCCTGTCGTCAATGGCTCTCGCACGCTCTTTCTGCCCTTCCTTTGCAAGGTCGGCTGCGTGGGCTGCTATCTTTGTAACGATAGTGCCTTCCCGGATGTCATCGTTGGTGGGAAGGGCCAGGTGCTCTGCAGGGGTGGTCATGCAAAGGAAATCTGTGCCGCACATGCCAGCGAATGTTCCACCGATAGCTCCGGTGATATGGTCGTAGCCGGGTGCGATGTCAGTTACCAGGGGGCCGAGCAGGTAAAGGGGTGCATTGTCACACAGGTTCTTCATTCCTTTGACACTAAGCTCTATCTCGTCAATGGGCACGTGTCCGGGACCTTCCACAAAGCACTGCACATCCGCTTCCCTTGTCCTTTTCACAAGCTCTCCCAAGGTGATGAACTCCATGAACGAGGGCCTGTCTGATGCATCATGGATACAGCCCGGCCTCATGCCGTCTCCAAGGCTCACGGCCATGTCGTACTCACGGGCTATCTCGAGGAGATAATCATATTCTGAATAGAATGGGTTATCTTCTCCGTTGTGTATCATCCATGCGTAAGTGAAGGAGCCTCCCCTGCTAACGATATTCGTGATCCTGTCTCCCCTTTTGAGGCGCTGGATGGAGTTGAGGTTGACACCTGCGTGCACAGTTACAAAGTCCACGCCATCCCGGGCGTGTTTGCGTACTGCATTGAACATGTCATCGGAGGTCATGTCAACAACAGCCTTCTGGCTCGCTGCTGCCTGGTAAATGGGGACGGAGCCGATGGGCAGTTCCACTGCATCCATGATCCTCTTTCTTATAAGGTCCAGGTCGCCGCCCGTGGAGAGGTCCATGATGGCATCAGCGCCGTATCTCTGTGCTGTTATTGCCTTCTCCACCTCGTCATCTATGTTTATGTAGTCCCTGGAAGTGCCTATGTTGGCGTTGACCTTGGTGCTCAGGTACTTCCCGATGCCTATGAGCCGGCATTCTCTCTGCGTGTTGTTAGGGATGGTTATCGTGCCCTTCGCAATGCAGGAACATATCGTCTTTGCCTCCACTCCTTCGCTCCTGGCCACAGCTTCCATCTCGGAGGTGATCACACCTTTCTTTGCGTCTTCCATTAATGTCATTCTTACTGTTCCTGCATTATGTCTGTTTACGGCAGCATGTATAGTTTAGGTAGATATATATGTTTCATATTCTTATGTGCTGTGTCATTACTATATTTAATCGCAGTCTGCTTTTTTAAGAGTTCAGTCATATTCACCGAAAAGGAGGATGCAGCGGTGCACACAGGAAGCGACGATAACATTACTTTCACCCCGCAGGCTCAACTCTTATCTAATATCAACTCATAATGGCGTGCATGTCCATCGTCGTATTCACGGAAAAGAACAAGGCAGCAGCGCAGATAGCCGGCATACTGAGCGAAGGGGGTTTCAGCCGTGCATCCATAGAAGGCGTTCCCGTATACGACTTTAAGAAGGATGGCAAGGAATGGAGGATAATGGGCCTCTCCGGCCACATCATGGGATATGATTTCCCTCCCGAGCTCAACAACTGGCGTGGCTGCGACCCCTCCGTGCTGCTTGATACCCCTCCTGTCAAGACCGTCACAAAACCACCCTTCGCGTCGGCCATAGCTTTGCTTTGTAGTGGTGCCGATGAGATAATACTGGCATGCGACTTTGACAGGGAAGGTGAGAACATTGGCTTTGAGGCCAAATCCCTTGCTGAGAAGGTATCTGTTTGTCCTATGAAAAGGGCGCGCTTCTCCACCCTCTCCCCTGGCGAGATAAAGCAGGCATTCAGCAACCTTGTGGAGCCTGATGCCAACCTGGCGATGTCTGCAGAGGCACGCCAGATACTGGACCTGAAGATGGGTGCGGCCTTTACACGTTTCCTGACCCTGGCGGTGCAGCAGAGAGCCCGTACCAAGGACATAATCTCCATCGGTCCCTGCCAGACGCCCACCTGCGGATTTGTTTACGAGCGTGAGAAACTCATCAGGGATTTCAAGTCCAAGGACTTCTGGAAGATAGAAGCTACTTTCAGCCATTCAGGTGTGGATTTTGCAGGCATGCACCGCAGCGGCCATATACACGACAAGGCCAAAGCCGACGAGATATTCAGCCGCATTAAAGGTTCCAAGACCGGTATCCTTGTAAAGAAGAGAGTCAAGGAGTCCACGACGAGTCCTCCCTATCCGCTGAACACCACCGAGTTCCTCAAGCGCGCCTCCAAGTTCCTCGGGATAAGCCCTGAGAATGCCCTTGAGATCGCGGAACAGCTCTACCTGTCAGGCTTTACCAGCTACCCGAGGACCGAGACCAATAAGTATGCCGATGATTTCGATTTCCAGACCAAGGTCTTAGGTTTTGCTTCGGGAGAATACCGTGAGTATGCCCTGGCGATACTCTCAAAGCCGCCCATCACATGCAGGAACGGGACGCGCGATGGTCACGACCACCCGCCCATATATCCTATTAAGGCTGCAACGAAAGCCGATATTGAGAAGAGCGTGAGGATCCCGGACGCCTGGAAGATTTACGACCTGGTGGCCCGGCATTTCCTTGCTAACCTGATGCAGCCTGCCGTGTTCGAGAAGACCCACCTTGAGATCGGAGTGAAGGAGGAGATATTCGACACCACGGGTTCTGTAATGAAGGACCCTGGCTGGCTGGCTGCATATCCTTTCGAGACCAAGAACGATAAGTTCCTTCCGGACATAGCCGTGAAGGAAGAAGTGGCTATCAAGAAACTGAGCAACACCAAATCCCAGACGACCCCTCCCAAGAGGCTGACCGAGGCCGAGCTTCTTACATTGATGGATAAGAACAGGATAGGCACAAAGGCCACGGCCCCATCCCACATAGAGACTAACAAGAAGCGCGGCTATTTTGAAACAAAAGGCAAGACCATCTCCATCCTTGACACCGGTTTTACTCTCATGGAAGCTCTTGACTCCAGCGTGCCTATACTTGTAAAGCCTGATGTCCGCTCCCGTATCGAGGCCCTTATCCAGGAAGTGGAGGACGGGAAGAAAGGCTTTGAGGATGCACTCGAGGAAGGCTCGGTGCTTATCCGGGATATGTATTCACATCTGGTAACAAACAAGGACCAGATAGTCAGGAATATAGCAGGCACCATAACCGACGAGCAGATAGCCGCGGATAAGAAGAACTTCATAGGCCAGTGCCCTGAATGTGGCCGGATGCTGCGTATGGTCAAAACCGACAATGGCAGGTTCGTGGGCTGCAGCGGCTATCCCGATTGCAGGAAGACCTATCCGCTGCCAAAGGAGGGTGCTCTTACAGTGGCCAGGTCGAAGGAGTGTAAAAAAGCAGGGATGGCCGTGCTGAAAGTCGGCACCAGGTACTTCTGGTCCGTGGGCGTAGGTCCCTGCTTTAAGTGCGAGTATGAGAAAGAGTGCTTCCCGCCTGATGTCGTAGGCCAGTGCCCGAAGTGTGAAGGCTCGATGTTCATCCTTGAAATGAAGGAGAACCGTTTCCTTGCCTGTACCATGAAGTGTGGGTACACGCAATCCCTTCCAAAGGAAGGTAAGCTGTCAATAGCCGGTGAATGTGAGCAGTGCGGCTGGAAGAGACTGCGCATAAAAGAGACTGGAAAGGATAAGAAGGGAAAAGGCGCCGAGAAGCCACAAAAAGAAGCGGATGTGAGGGAGCTCTGCATCAACCTTCGATGTGCCTCCAGAGTGGTCCGTAAAGCCTAATCAAGCAAATTTGATTTACTCTTAAATCAATCAATCTTGAATTGCTCCAAATCTGACAAAAACTTAAATATATGGAACACATTTTAGAACTTGGAGACGAAGAGCAATCCATAACTACACCATAAAGATAAATCGCAATCATTAACCTTCATCGGTTGGGTCTGCGAAACATCTGCCTCCTTTCTCCACAATCACAGTCTTCGTCTCCCTACCTCCATAGTGTTTTACTTCCACTCTTCTGCATACGTTTCTTCATAGCATATTTCCCTTAGTTCCTTTCTTGAGGACACAGCGTTCTTTTCCGCAGGATGTCCTATGGCCAGCACCGCCATGAGTTCCATGGAATCGGGGCAACTCAGAATCAAGTTAACTTTATCTTTCTGGTTCAGGATCTCTCCCAACCAGACCGCTCCGAGTCCCAGCTCGCAGCAGGCAAG
The DNA here is from genome assembly GCA_030154025.1 of Methanolobus sp. Classification (GTDB taxonomy): domain Archaea; phylum Halobacteriota; class Methanosarcinia; order Methanosarcinales; family Methanosarcinaceae; genus Methanolobus. Next base: position 8,175 of record JASKKT010000004.1, on the reverse strand, counting down.
CAGCATGTTCTGTATGGCAGCACCGATGGCCTGCAGGTCCTTTGTCCTGTTATACATAGCAGCCTGGTCAAGGTACACTGCTATGAGCAGCGGTGCATTGCTGACGATGTTGCCGTAGTGGGTGCACCCGGCCAGTTTTTCCACGGTCTCTTTTTCCTGGATGACGATAAACTTCCAGGGCTGGTTGTTGAGGCCTGAGGGTGCCCACCTGCCCGCTTCCAGGATAGTAGTGATCTCTTCCCTTGAGATCTTCTCCTGCGTATATTTCCTTATGCTGCGTCTTGAAATAATAGTATCTATAGTTCCTGGCATTGAAAACCTCCGGTTATGCGGTAAAAAGTATTTTGTGACCAAAAATAGAAAAAGGTAGTAGGCTGTAGGCCTACTTCTCGTTGAGCCCGCTGTTGAGCCAGGGCATCTTTGCTCTGATCTGCTTGCCGATGACTTCCACAGGGTGCTCCCTGTCCATCCTTTCCATGGCTGTGAGCACCGGCCTGTTCACCTTGCCCTCAAGCACGAACTCGCGGGCGAACTCGCCGTTCTGGATCCTGTCGAGAGCCTCGTACATGGCTTCCCTGGAGAGCTCGTTTATGATCTTGGGGCCCACGGTCATGCCGCCGTACTCGGCAGTGTTGGAAACGGAGTACCACATCTTCTCAAGACCGCCCTCGTGGATGAGGTCTACGATGAGCTTGAGCTCGTGGCAGGTCTCGAAGTATGCCATCTCGGGCTGGTATCCTGCCTCGGTGAGCACTTCAAAGGACATCTTGATAAGTGAGGCGACACCACCGCAGAGGTCGACCTGCTCTCCGAAGAGGTCGGTCTCGGTTTCCTCGCGGAAGGTGGTCTCATAAACTCCTGCGCGTGTGCATCCCACACCCTTTGCATGTGCGAGTGCCAGCTTCTTTGCATTACCGGTTGCGTCCTGGTAGACTGCGATAAGGCCGGGTACTCCTGCTCCATCCCTGTAGGTCCTTCTTACCAGGTGGCCGGGGCTCTTTGGTGCCACCATGTAGACGTCGATGTCCTTCTGGGGTACGATCTGGTTGTAGTGGATGTTGAAGCCGTGGGAGAACACAATGGCGTTCCCTGCTTCAAGACCGGGCTCGATCTCGCTGTAGTATACCTGGGACTGGTTCTCGTCGGGCAGGAGTATCTGTATGATGTCTGCAGCCTTTGCAGCTTCTGCCACTGTCATGACCTTAAGCCCGTCATCTTCTGCCTGCTTCCAGCGCTTGCTACCTTTCCTCAGGCCCACGACCACATCAAGGCCGGAGTCATGGAGGTTCTGGGCCTGGGCGTGTCCCTGGCTCCCGTAACCCATAACTGCTATCTTCTTACCTTTCAGGATATTCAGGTCTGCATCATTATCGTAAAACATCTGTGCCATTATCTAGTACCTCTCTATGTGAATTGATCTAAATTAACTACTGAATTTGCTGTAAACTGTACCTTCAGCTTGAAACACCTTTCGCCCCTCTCCTCAGGGCGACCTTGCCTGTCCTTACCATTTCCTTTATCCCGAAGGGGCGCAGGAGCTGCTCTATGGCCTCTATCTTTGTCTCGTCGCCTGTCACCTCGACGATCATGGACTTTGGGGCCACGTCGATTATCCTTGCGCGGAATATGTCCACTATCTGCATGATCTCGGAGCGGCTGCTGACATCCGAGCTCACCTTGAACAGGGCCATTTCCCTCTCCACCGTGTCCTCGGCTTTCAGGTCACTGACCCGGATGACATCGATGAGCTTGTTGAGCTGTTTTGTGACCTGCTCCAGGACTTCATCGTCTCCCCTGACCACGATGGTCATGCGGGAAATGGTCGGGTCTTCAGTGACCCCTACTGTCAGGCTGTCAATGTTGTAACCACGCCTTGCGAACATGCCGGCGACCCTTGCCAGTACACCGTGCCTGTTCTCCACCAGGACTGAAAGTGTGTGCCTCATTCTTTTCTCTCCAGGTCAAGTATCTCGTTGATAGCAGCACCTGCAGGCACCATGGGTGAAACATTCTCCTCGCACTCGACTATGAAGTCTATGAGCGTGGGCCTGCCTGAAGCTATGGCCTTCTCAAGGGCCGGGCGCACTTCGCTGCACTTTGTGACCCTTATTCCCAGGGCACCGTATGCTTCCGCAAGCTTGACAAAGTCCACGCTGTCCCTTATGCAGGTCGATGAATATCTTCTGCCGTAGAAGATCTCCTGCCACTGCCTGACCATACCCAGGAAGCCGTTGTTGAAGATGGCAATGATGACCGGGATATTGTTCTGCACGATTGTGGCCATCTCCTGTGAGTTCATCTGGAAGGAGCCGTCACCTGAAACATCAATGACCACCTTGTCCGGCCTGGCGACCTTTGCTCCTATGGCTGCAGGGAAGCCGTAACCCATGGTCCCGAGCCCGCCTGAGGAAATGAATGTCCTGGGCTCAGTATACTTGAAGTACTGGGCAGCCCACATCTGGTGCTGGCCGACCTCGGTGACTATGATGGCATCGGGACAGACCTCGTTGATCTGCTCGATGATATACTGGGGCTTGATATCGTCCTTGCAGGCAGCTTCCAGATAGTGGAGGGGATACAGTTCCTTCCACCCGGCTATCTTCTTCAGCCATTCCTCTGACTGTGCCTTTCCTGTATGCTTGAGCAGATGAGAAAGGATCCACTTAGCATCTCCCACAATGGGGATATCGACCTTCACATTCTTGGATATCTCTGCAGGGTCAATGTCGATGTGTATTATCTTTGCGTTGGATGCGAAGGATTTTATCTTGCCTGTTACCCTGTCATCGAACCTCACGCCCACGGCGATGAGCAGGTCTGCTTCCTGGATGGCATAGTTCGCATATTTAGTGCCGTGCATTCCCGGCATTCCCATGAACAGGGGATGGTCTCCCGGGAAACCGCCCATGCCTGTGAGAGTTGTGGTCACAGGTGCCTGGATCTTCTCGGCGAACTTTTTAAGTTCCGCTGCCGCACCTGAACTGATGACACCTCCGCCTGCGTATATTACGGGGTTACTGGACCTCTCGATCTCTGCTGCCGCTTTCTTTATCTGCTGCAGGTTGCCCTGATAGGTGGGATTGTAGCCTCTCAGTTCCACCTTTTCCGGGTAATGGAAGTCTATCATGTCCGTTGTGATGTCCTTGGGCAGGTCCACAAGCACAGGACCAGGCCTTCCTGTGGATGCTATGTGGAACGCCTCCTTGATGATGCGGGGCAGTTCCTTCACATCCTGTACAAGGTAGTTGTGCTTGGTGATGGGCATGGTTATGCCCGTAATATTCGCTTCCTGGAACGCGTCATTGCCTATGAGTGAGCTGGGCACCTGCCCTGTGAACGCCACCATGGGTACGGAGTCCATGTATGCGTTAGCTATGCCAGTGACAAGGTTGGTTGCCCCGGGCCCGGATGTTGCAAGGCACACCCCTGTCTTGCCGGTTGCCCTGGCATACCCCTCGGCAGCGTGTGCTGCAGCCTGCTCGTGCCGTACAAGTATGTGGCGGATATTGGAGCTGTACAGCTCGTCGTAAATGGGGAGCAGCACGCCTCCGGGATATCCGAAGATGGTGTCGACTCCCTCCCTGTACAGGCACTCGATAAAGGCTCGGGCGCCTGTCATTCTTTCGGTAGGTCCGGTCATATGAATCCTCTGATCATTTTTTGTAATAGGTAATGGGGTCTGTTTCAGATAAGGCGGTTTATACCGTTCAGGACAGCTTCCACGGATGCCATGACTATGTCCGTGCGTGCGCCCCTGGATGTTACCATCTTTCCGTCCTTTGAGAGCTTCACAAGCACCTCGACGAGCGCATCCGTACCTCCGGTGATAGCATCTACGTGGTATTCCTCAAGCTGCACGTCTCCCAGGCTCTGGATGCCTTTCTTGATGCTTGCAAGGGTTGCATCCACAGGTCCGTCGCCTATGCTTGCCTCGATGACCTCTTTGCCGTCAACTTTCATTCTCACGGAAGCCGTAGGGATGACCTTGTTTCCTGAGACCACAGTGTACTCTTCCAGGATGACCTTTGCCTCCTTCTGGATGTTGAGCACGGTCTCTGCTATTGTCTGCAGGTCTGCGTCCGTCACTCGCTTTCCATGGTCTCCCATCTCCTTTACCCTGTCAAGCACTTCGTGGAGCTGGATATCATCCACGCTGACCCCCATCTCTTTCAGTGCCAGGGTGACAGAGCTCTTGCCTGCGTGCTTGCCAAGTACTATCTTGCGCTCCCTGCCGATAACCTCGGGCCTGATGGGTTCATAGGTGGATGTGTCTGCCAGCAGGCCATGTACGTGGATACCTGCCTCATGGGTGAATGCGTTCCCTCCTACGAGGGATTTGTTCGGGGCCACAGGTATGCCTGTCAGCCTGCTCACAAGCCTGGAGGTCTTGAAGATCTCCTTGGTGTTAATGCCGGTCTTCTCTTTGTATAACCATTCAATGGTCATGACCACTTCTTCCAGAGATGTGTTCCCGGAGCGCTCCCCGATACCGTTTATGGTCACATGGGCCTGTCTGGCGCCTCCGCGAAGGGCTGCAATGGTGTTTGCTGTGCCGAGTCCGAAGTCGTTGTGGCAGTGAATGCTTAAGGGTGCGCGGACTGCGGATGTGATGTCCCTGAACAGGACCTCTGTACTTTCCGGGACAAGCAGCCCCACGGTGTCACAGAAGCATAACCTGTCGGCTCCTGCTTCCACTCCGTCGATGTACAGTGACTTGAGGAATTCCATGTCGGCCCTTGAGGCGTCCTCGCCGCTTAACTCCACGATGAGGCCGTGCTCCTTGGCATACTCTGTGGTCTCAATGGCCATCTGCCTCACGGTCTCCCTGTCCTTGCGCAGCTTCACGCTGATGTGCAGGTCGGATACAGGTGCCACGAGGTGAATGGAGTCCACATTGCTTTCCAGGGCAAAGTCCACGTCCTGCTTCATGATCCTGCAGTAGCTGCAGATCTCAGCGTTCAACCCTTCTGCCACCACAGCTCTAATGGACTCGCGCTCACCTTCGGATGTGATGGCAGATCCTGCCTCGATCACATTCACACCCAGCTCGTCCAGCTTCCTGGCAATCGCCACCTTGTCCTCGCTGGTAAGTGCCACACCTGGTGTCTGTTCGCCGTCTCTGAGAGTAGTGTCTAAAAACCGGACATTTTCAAATAATATAATCCCTCACGATCTGTTGTCTGTTTTGAATAACAGCGTAGAGGGATATACTGAAGTGCTATATATGCGTGACGATTATTTTATCACGATTGTTCATGGGAATGTCAGACTAAGTCCTAAACGGGCTCCTCCAATCCGGCTATGTAAAGGAAGCTTAAGCACTATTTGACTATACCTGAAATTTAGTATGGATAATCGCCAATAGGAATAAGGAGAGATAAAAAGATCATATTCCCTGAACTGACCGAAAGTAAATGGTAGCTGAGAATGGAGAGTTCATCAATGGATGGATCAGAGAAAAACCGTATGAAAATGGGTGATATCAAGCTCCTGATCAAAGAGCACAGGGGCGAGATCAGGCAATTGTTCAAAGCTGAGGTTATTGGTATCTTCGGTTCTTATGCGAGGGGAGAAGAGAAAGCTGGTAGCGATGTTGATGTACTTGTAAATTTTGATGATGGTGCCACCCTCTTTGATCTTGCAGGGCTTGGTGATTACCTGGAAAACATGTTCGGATTACCTGTCGATGTGGTTTCCATGAGAGCCTTGCATCCAATGATGAAGAATGAAGTACTGAAAGAGATGGTGTCTTTATCAGCGTGAAGCAAGAAGACCCCCGTTTTTAAACGGTGGATGAATTGCGTCCCAAACTAAAAAAAGCATATATCTCATGCAAACATGTAATACATAATTAACTAATTCTCAATTAAGTGGTTTGAATGAAAAAAGGAAATGTATATCGAATCTACCCTAACAAGGAACAAAGAAATTTGTTAGAGCAGCATTTTGGAGCTGCTCGATTCGTATACAATCATTCTCTTTCGATCAAGAATCTGATGTATGAAAAGTTCAGAGTAAACGTTACGGAGATAGATCTTAATAACCATCTTATTTCCCTCAAGGAAACGTTTCCCTGGTTAAAAGATATTAATTCTCAATCATTGCAACAAGCCAACCGGAATTTGCTGACTGGATTCAAGAACTTCTTTGAAGGGAATGGTTCTTATCCAACCTGGAAAAGTAAGAAAGACAACCATTTCTCATTTCAGATCCCTCAAAACTATCAGATCAACCTGACTTCCTCTCAAATATATCTCCCAAAAATAGGTTGGATGAAGATTATTCTTCATCGGGATTTTCTAAACAAGGAATTCATTGAGAATAACCTTGTAACCAAGGAGATTAACGGAGAAATTATTCTTGACCAGAAATTGAACAAAGAATTCAAGGTTCTCAAGACATTAACTGTTTCCAGGACATCAGCTGGAAGATATCATGTAAGTATTCTGATCGAAGACCATGAACCTTATCCGGAACCTGAATCATTTACAGAGGAAACAACAATTGGAATTGATGTTGGTATCAAGACCTTTGCTGTTCTCTCAACCGGAGAAAAGATTGAAAATCCCAAGTTCCTGAAAAGGTCATTGAAAAAACTCGTCAAATTACAGAGGAGTGTATCCAGAAAACCGAAAGGTTCAAAGAACAGGAAAAAAGCTGTTGCTAAACTTGCAAAACATCATCAGTTGATAGTGAACCAGAGAAACGATTTCCAGCATAAGGTCTCAGCAATGATAATTCGCGAAAGTCAAGCCATTGTACTAGAAGACCTGAATGTAAAAGGAATGGTTAGAAATCATTGTTTAGCTCAAAGCATCAGTGATGTTGGCTGGTCTGGATTTGTTGACAAGTTGATCTACAAGGCAGAATGGTTAGGGAAGACTATCCTGAAGATAGGCAGGTTTCAAGCATCATCAAAGTTGTGTAATGTATGTGGATATAAGTTCAAGGAACTTACTCTTGATATAAGGGAATGGGAATGTCCTTCCTGTAAGACATTACATGATCGAGATCTCAATGCCGCCATCAACATCAAGAAAATGGCATTGAATGACTTAAACACCGCAGGAACTGCGGGAAGAGCCTATGGACTCACTGGCACAAGTCAGGGGAAAGAAGTAGGAAGCCACCGGTTTTAACCGGTGGTAGTTCACGAGGACTCCGTCACTATATCTTTCAGAGATGATCGAAGCAGCAGGATTGATTGAGGATTTCACACGGGGAATGGACAAGAACGCTTTCCTCCGCGATGAAAAGACCAAGAGTGCTGTGGTAAGGCAGTTCGAGATTGTAGGAGAGGCAGCCAAGGCAATACCTGAAACGGTGAGGGTACTTGCACCGGAACTTCCATGGAGTATGATCGCAGGAATGCGGGACAGACTGATTCATGCCTATTTTGCTATAGACTATGAACTGGTGTGGGACACTCTCGAAAATGAACTACCGGAACTCAAAGAACGACTTGGGTTATTACAGGCTGAAGTAAAAATGGATGATCATCTTTAACCACCATTTCGGCATTTTGCAATTAGGGTTGATCATACAGGAATTCAGTTCGTTCTCTGCAAGAAACTCCTACAGTTTGAATCAGTCTTTTTGTGTTGTCCGTTTTTCTCACAAAAAGGAGAAAGGGGAAATTACCCCTACTCAGAAATAGTCGTTAACACTGAGCACTGCCTTTGCAATAAGGTCCGAGCAGTGCTTGAGGTCGGCAACATCAAGCACTTCCACAGGTGAGTGGATGTACCTTGTTGCCACGCTGATGACCGTGGATGGGATACCCTCCCTTGTGAGGTGGATGGCTGTGGCATCGGTGGTGCCGCCGTCCCCTACATCCGTCTGGAATGGGATGTCGTTCTTCTTCGCGGTCTCGACCAGCCATTTGACGACCTGCGGTGAGGCTATTATGCCCCTTCCTGCAGCATCGGCTATGGTTATGGCTCCTCCCTTGCCGATATCCAGCACGGAGTCCTTCTTGTCGATACCGGGGTGGTCTCCTGGGATGGTGGTGTCAACTGCTATGGCAATGTCGGGGTTGAGGCCGAATGCGGATGTCCTGGCGCCCTTGAGGCCAACTTCCTCCTGCACTGTACCCACAGCATAGACAGTGGCCTTGATGTCCATCTTTGAGATCTGGCGCATGGCATCAATAAGAATAGCGCAGCCTGCCCTGTT
>JASKKT010000085.1 GCA_030154025.1 Methanolobus sp. | reverse complement strand
ATGTGACCGTTGACAACACGGCTCCTTCCATTGTTATAAGTGATGTCTCAGGAACCTCCAGTAATGGGAAGCTTGTGTATGCCAATTCCGACCTGTTAGTAAAGGTATCCGAATCCGGTACGTCAGGGGATGTGGCAACTGTCAGCGTTGAGCTGCTTTCCGGCTCCAGGATCGTGAAAACCGCCACTTCATACCTGGATGATGGTTTGTGGATTGCTGAGTTCGACCTGTCAAAGGTTGCGGAAGGGAACTATACTCTCAGAGCAGTTGCAAAGGACGCTGCAAAGAACAGCAATTCGATGGAATCGGACCATATTGTAAGTGTGGACCGGACAGCTCCTGTTCTTGATAGTGTCATTCCTTCTGACGGCCATGCTTTCGCAGAAGATACCACACATGCGGATATCCGCTTCAACTATTCTGATGCACGGACAGGCGTTAACGCAAGCTCCATAGTTCTCATGTTTGACGGTTTGGAGGTCACAGAGAGTTCCAATGCAAGTATAACTGGCTCATACGCCTCGTACAACGCCACAGGACTCACCAAAGGAGCACATTCAGCTTCAGCTTATGTTGAGGACAATGCAGGCAACCTGCAGGTATTCACCACCAGGTTCTGGATCGGCCCGAAGCCCGCCCAGGCCTCTACATCTACCGTCAGAAGCAGTGGAAGCAGCGGTGGAGGCGGTGGTACCACCGGCGAGAAGTACGAGAACATTGCTGTAAAGGAAGTGCAGGATGTCTTTGTCAATGCAGGTTCCCGTGTAAGCTATGGGTTCAGCAAAGATGGCAATGCCATTACGTCTATCCAGTTCAATGCTCTGAAAAATTCCGGCAGGATACAGGCCACTGTTGAGGTTCTGAAGGGCAGTTCATCTTTCGCAAAGGCTGATGCACCGGGCAATGTCTACCAGCAAATGAACATCTGGGTTGGCAGTACTGGCTTTGTGAATCCGGAAAATGTCGGGAACCTTCTTATAGGATTCAAGGTGGAGAAGTCCTGGCTCGAGGAGAATGGCGCTGATGCTGCTTCAGTGAAGCTATACAGGTATGCGGATGGTTCGTGGAATGCACTTTCCACCTCTCTTGTCGGGGAAGATGATACGTACGTGTACTTTGAAAGCCTGACACCAGGCTTCTCACCGTTTGCAATAGTCTCTGAAAGCACAACCAAGGAAGCAATTGATACCATGCTGAGGTCCCCTGAAGATGTGAATACAGATATGATAACAGATGACGAGGCCGGGACCGGCCCGGCAGACACGGCCAGATCAGGCAATATCCTGGTGCTGGCAGGTATCCTTGTAGTGGTAGCAGGTGCATATATCCTGTACAGGAAACGAAGTTGAAGTCTCGTTCCCTCATTTTTTTGTATCATCCTTTGTGTCTATATTATCGACCCTGACAGCAATCCCTCTCAGCAAGCGCCCCAGTATATCTGATCCCGTGATAATGCGTTTGTTTTTCTCTCCTTCTACCCAGTAGATCACGAGGTCAAGGTCAATGACATCATCTTCTTCGTGAAGAGGGTACACTTTTAATCTTCTGATAACATTTTCGAGCTTTGTGTCAGGGGATGTGATAATGGTTGGAGGATGGCAATATTCAAGAGGCTCGAATAGTCTTCCCTCAAAAAGGGCACCCCTCAGGAAGCCGTCTGCATCAATGGCTATCCGGGGCCTGTCAAACTCATCAATCAACACTACCCATTTTTTGCCAGAGCTTTGTACTTGCTGAAGAAATGGGTCAGAAGGGTCCCGCCTGAATTCCGGAAAGCAGGGCTTGTCACCTTTGAAGTGCAGTTTTATGATGCTCTGTGGATCCAGTATGGACCCTTCATCCACAATCCTGACATCATCCATCATTAGGAAATTAAGAGCTCCTGTTCCCTCGGTTCTGTTGATTTCGGTTCCAGTGGATCCCATGTGCTTCTCAAGCATTACCATAAGCGAGCGCTCCTTGAATAACTGCAACTCCTCCTTCCCGAGCCACCAATCCAGAAGCATGGCAGAAGGTTTTGCTACCGGGTAAAGGAGTATCTGGTAGAGCCTGATCATAGGGATCAGGTGGACACTTATCCTTAGAGCGTGCCTTGAAAAATAGGCCTGGGGCATTATTTCCCCGAAAATGGTGATGCCTACTGTTGAGAACAGAAATGCAGCAGTTCCGCTCATTATCGAGTCAGTGAGCAGGGCGATGAGTACATTGACCGCAACATTACCCCAGAGAAGAGTAGCGAGAAGGAAGTTTGAATCCTTCCTTATATCAAGGATCCTTTCAGCATATTTATTATTGGATTCGGCCTCTATCTCCAGCCTCAACCTGCTCAGTCCGAAAAGCCCTATGGTGAGCCCTGCAAAGATCGCTGACTGTAATAGGCAGATAAACACCAGTAGCCATATGATATTCATTCTTGTCCCCTTGCCCGGAGCACTTCATATCGATTAAAAAGCGCCTGATAAAGACGCAATTCACTTAATCACGTTCTCTGCAGTCTTCCAGGAATGCCTCACAATATCAGGCAGCTCCCCATGCTCTTTGAACCATTCCTGCAGGAACTGCTTGGTCTTCGGGTCCGAGGGATAGCCGCTCCCAAAGTCAATACCTATTTCTTTCCTGAGATTTTCTATCAGGCTGTCCCTGCGTACCTTTGCAACAATAGAGGCTGCAGATACGATCGGGTATATAGCGTCAGCCTGGTGTTTTGATATAACGGACAGAAGACCCGCCTTTTCAGGATGTTTTTTTTCATACTCGATCAGCAGTCTTTTCCCGAACCTGTCCGCATTAACGTCGGCAGCATCCACGTACGCCTGGTCGGGATGCAGTTCCTCAAGGACCATGGAAAAGGCGCGCACCATGATCTCGTTCATGCTCATGACCTTGCGCAGCTCATCGATCTGCATTGGAGTTATCTCAAGAACAAATACCCTGTGGGCATATTTCTCTATCTGGAGGGCAAGCATCTCCCTTTTTTTTGGGGTCAGCTTTTTTGAGTCAGCCACGCCCAGGTTCCTCAGGGTGTTTATCCTTTCCTCCTCCACAAGCACTCCGCCAACGCACATGGGACCTATAACAGGTCCCTTTCCAGCCTCATCTATTCCAGCAATCATCATTATATTCTATCCGTTCATCTGTCTGCAGCAATCTACATTAATTTGCCTGTCAGATGAAGAGAGTGAATATAACATATCCGATCACGATCATGATGGTCGAGTGCTTGAGGCCCGCCATGATATTGCCCTCACCCATGGCTCCTGCCATCAAGCCGGAGCTCAGTCCCTGGATGATGGCTGCGTGCTTGAAGAGCTGTGTGTAGGCATCCAGGTCGAAGTTACCAAGGAATCCGCCCTGGCCACCTGCTGCCGCCATCTGTTTCCCGGCTGCTGCCATTTCTGTCAGGAATGTCGTCGAAATGACATATATAACACCCACGAACACAAGGAAGGATATGTAGATAATCACTATGTAGATCATCATGCTCATGGTGCGCTCCCTTCTCATGCCCTGTTCGGAGGCCGCATCCCTTGCAGCAACAATGAGCACTTCTCCCACATCGCCGCTTGACTCGTTCGCCTTGGTTATGAGGGACAACGAGCGCGTGACGACCTGGGTCCTGAGCCTGTTGGCAAATCTTATGAGTGAGTCATTGACCTCGACACCCCATAGTACATCATGCCATATTTTCTTGACCTCACGACTGAGGGCATCAGTTTCGGACCTGGCCATCAGTTTTATGGAATCCCTGAGTGTCATGCCCGTTTCGTTGGTACTTGCCAGCTTTTTAAGGAAATCCGGGAAATTACTCTCCATTTTTTTCTTCTTCATGTTCTTGATCTCAAAGAAGACCGAGAGGGGTACTATTACCAGCAGTATGGCAAATACAAGCTTGTCATCGATGAAATCAACCAGTAGGGACGGTGTTCTCAGGCTGTGGATATTCATCATCAGGGGAATACCCACCAGAAGAAGCGCCAGCGGGACTGTGACCGCCAGGGTTGCAAGCGGGTTGCGGAACATCGGCTCAAGTGGTTTCCTTATGATATTCTTCAGCGCAAGTGATTTCTTTGATTTTATGAACGATTCGAAATAGTTCCTTTCCCTGGCCTTCTCCTCTGTCTCTCCGACAGGCTCTCCATTCTCATCGTACACCGGAAGCAGGTATGCCGGTACCTGGGGTATGCCATGGTCGAGCACCATGCGCGTGTTGAGCAGTTTCGGCTCGCCCATCTCCGTAGGCGTGATGATGCTGATCATTATAACGAACATCAGGGAGCCCACTGGCAGCACCGCATAGATTATAGCATATACCATGGTGCTTGTCCCTGAGCCCATTACGGCCATCATGACTCCCATGATGATAATGAAGAGCGGGCCTGCAACAAAGGCCGTCACATATGATTCTGCAAGCAGGGCCAGGGTGTCTAGGAAACCTTTCTGGTCCACTTCTGATTTTATAAGGTACTGCTCTGACTTGTCGCGGAAGTAGTTGGGTATGTTACCTCCACTGTCTATCACAGTAAGCAGGTTGTATATCAGGTCCTGGAACCTTTCCGAAGGAGTTGTTTCCGAGGCGTTCGTAAGAGCTGTCCTCAGGTCGTGGCCGAAGTAATCCATGTCCCTTACGATAGCATCTATCTCCTTGGATGCCTCCCCATAAGTGTCCTCGGATCTTGCAAGGGCCCTGAACACGTCTATTATGTTCATGCCTCCCTTGCTCAGGGCATACATGAACGTCACTGCGTAAGGCAGCTGCATGTCTATCTTTGATTTGCGCTCTCCTGCCTGGAACCCGGGGTAGAGCATGAATATATTATAGACAAGTCCTCCCAGGCCCACGATGAAAACGATAGTGATGAAAAAGGCTATGAATATCTCCTTATAGGAAAGGAGGAAAGCCACGCTTGGACTGAAAGTAAGGTTTGTGATCTGGTCCGGAAGGCCGACCAGCTCGATTATGATATAGGTGAGTAAAAGTCCCAGGAAAGCTCCGAATATTCCTGCAAGTATGGAGTAGAATATGGCATTCGAGATGTACATCTCATGGGAGACGGGTATGCGTGCCTGGTTCAGCTGCTTTTGCAGGTTCACGTAATTCTGTTTCCGGGCTTTGATCTGTGTCCCAAGCAGAACAAAAGGCACTTTCTTAAGAACTTTCAGATAGGCCTCAGCTCTCTGTTTATGAGGAGCAAGGTCCATTTTGCTCTTCCTTTTCTTAGTTTTTGCAGCTTTTGTTTTTTTATCCTCGTCTCCAGTAACTTCAGTTGCGTTCTCAACAGGTTCCTGCTCTGTTTCAGACGTCTGCAGCATGGCATTTTCAGGAGTAATCTCTTTTTCAGTCAATCTTTCACCCCTGCCTAAGTGATCTGGAGTTTCTGCAGGACTCTCTCAGGCCTTGACTGGTAAGCATTGATGATACCTGATATCTCATTAAAGTCATTGATATTGTTATTGACCATGTATTCCAGTATCTTCTGGCGGTAATAGAGCTCCTCGTCGATCCTCCCCTGTCCCCAGCCACGACGCATCTTGATATCAAAGAGCGCCTTTGATTCGCCGGTCCTGATAAAGATGTCGTTTTCGGAGTCCCATACAAAGATATCGTTTGTCCTGATGTTCCTTGTATTTGGATCTATATCGATGATCTCCACAAGTTTGATGTTCCTTCTCACACGTTTTCCCTTGGTGTATGTCTGGGACTG
>JASKKT010000031.1 GCA_030154025.1 Methanolobus sp. | reverse complement strand
TCTCTGCATACGCATCAGATTCTTTTGCATCGATCTCGATACGTGCGAGCCAGCCTACGTGTTCTACCTCTTCTTTAGTGATCATCGTAAGTTCCTCTAATTGAAATAGGGTAATATGTAGTATATTTAAGTCTTAGAAAAGCAGGCGATTATATTAAAAATGTTGGTTAAGCAGTTTGTTCATGTCTGGCAGAACCGAGATATTATTTATCGTGGATCATGAATATACGGAATGAGACCGAAGGGTCCGGCAAAGCCGGCGTTTTCCCACAAGAAGAAATAAGTGATTTGCATAATACCTTGTACTTTTGTCTCCAGAATTATATAAAGCCACTTTCTAGTTCCGATCGATATATTAATTCTGAAAACTAATATTAATTATTAATTTCTGTAAAACAACCGGGAGCCAGATTAAGTGGGCATAATAACGTTCATCCTGAAAGCAATATTGAAGGAACGGTTCTACAAGCTGCAATTGCACACAAAGACATTATCCATTGCCAGCAAACGCCCTGATCTGCCGATATACACAAGGTTACTCGCAGCTTTTGTTACTATCTATATACTAAGCCCCATCGACTTTATTCCGAGTTTTGTCCCTGTCATTGGTGTAATGGATGATATTCTTCTCATTCCGCTCGCATTGGTACTTGCTATTAAGATAATCCCTGGCACTATTATGAAAGAGTGCAGATGCGAGGCCGAGCAGATACTGGGTGCTAAGAAGCAGCCAAACCACACTTCTGCAAAGTGATATTTTCAGGTGGATGCTCTACCTTGGGGTATAGAACATAATGAATACACCTACAAGTGCTATCAAAGCACCGATCACCTCATACCTGTCCGGCTCTGTCCTGTCAACGAATTTACCCCAGATGAGCGAGGAGACTATGAAGATCCCCCCGTATGCAGCGTACACCCTTCCAAAGTGAGCGGGCTGGAACGTGGGTATTATTCCGTATATCGCAAGGATAACCCCACCCATGAGTCCCAGCATTATGCCCCTCTTCTCCCTCAGCCACAACCAGACAAGATAGCCACCACCGATCTCAAACAGGGCGGCAAGGAAGAACAGACCGAGGGATATGGCTGCAAAGGCGAGCATGTCTTCGCTGATCATTCCTCACCCTCCCTTGGCCAGTAGAAGATGATCGCAACGCCAATGAGGATAACGACACAGCCGATGATGTCATAGATATCCGGTGGTATCCTGTCGAACACCCATCCCCAGAGTAGAGACATCACCACGAATATGCCTCCATAGGTTGCGTATATCCTGTGGAAGTGCGATGGCTGGAATGTCGGGACGATGCCGTAAAGGAACAGTACGACAGCCCCGATAATTGCGAAACTGAAATCCCTGTTCTCCCGTACCCAGAGCCAGATGAGATATCCGCCTCCTATCTCAAAAATCCCTGCAAGGATGAACAGGAGGATTGTATAGATGAAACATCTCGTTTTTGAGATGCATCTGGTTTCTATCTGCACCATGAAAATAGTGTCATCACTAAAATAGTAAAACGTTTGCTTTGCAGAAAAATATCGATTGAGCACCGAGTATTCAAATAGTCTACAGGTCAATTAGAAACGGAAAACTGTCCGGGAGCAACTCCAATGAAAAATGAATCCTCCTCATGGTCACAGATCAAGGGAAAAGATATTCCCACGACAATAGAACTAGACCAGGTGCTCTATGAGTACACATCCCCCGGATGCAAAATTCTTGATATCGGCTGCGGAACCGGAAAAGTGAGCATCCCCCTGGCATCGCAGGGCTTCTGTGTCACAGGAATAGACATCAATCCTGAAGCTCTTCAAATGGCAGCTTCACCTTCATCAGCACATGAATGCACGCAAAGTCCGTTATTCGCCCGGACCGGTGCCACACATCTACCATTTCCTGACGCAAGCTTCGATGTAGCGATAATGCAGGCCTTCCTGACGACCATAGTCTCAAAGGATGAACGTGCCCGCATTGTAAGGGAAGCGCACAGGGCCCTAAAACCCGGAGCCTATCTTTATATTGCTGATTTCGGGCAGACGTGGCATTCGGAAATCTATCGTGAACGTTACCTCAGGGATTTGCCTGTGACAAAGGAAGAGGGTTCATTCTTAGCCTATGATGAACAGACAGGTGAGGTTGCTTATACTGCTCATCACTTTACTGAAAAGGAATTGGTGTTTTTGTTAGTTGAGAATGGGTTTGAGGTTGAGTTTTTTAAAAGAGACACATTTGTTACAAGAACTGGAAATCAGGTAAATGGGTTTGTGATGGTTGGCAAGAAGGTATGAATTGGATAGCTTGATGTAATTGTATCAAATCTGCTGAATCTGAGATGCGCCACACTTTGGGACTTTTTCTGGTTTGTTGAGACTCTTTGATACTACTAATATTTAAATCCTGAAAAATGCCCTGACTACTTCCCTTTATTTTTTATATTCAGTAATACAGTTCAGTAACATTAGTAGTTATTTATTGTTATATTTTTAAATAATACTTCCAAAGTAAAATTATTTGTTATATATTTAAAAGATACTTATGGTACATCTATAAATTTTAAATAAATAGTTATTTTATTTGCTACTATGTTTATTTTCAAAGATATAATTTCGCACTCAATCGGTGCAAATATATATTATGTTCATCACTTTTTTATTAGGGATAGCTAAAATGCCCGATATTTAATTTTTGCATAAGTGGGGTCATAAAAGTGGGAAAAAGTTGCTTCACATATAGCTTGTGCTGTATATACCACTTTTCTATACACCACCTATTGCAACTCAAGGATAAGGTGGTTCGATATGAAAATCAAGAAATTAAGCTTCAGATCAGCTTTTACTACCATTCTGGTAATAGCTGTGTGTATAGGTATGCTGAGTCAATCGGCATCTGCTCTGGCCAGTAGTTCAAACATTGCGATAATAGGTGGACCAGTTGTCCAAAATGGAGGAACTTTCCCAACCAGTGGTGGAGACTTCAACAGTATGTCATTCACAACTATGAATCGTGCAGATGTCAATGCTGCAAACCTTGCTCTTTATGACACTGTAGTGCTCAATGTTGCAAGCCCTTACTATAGTGGTGGCTTGGGCTGTGACATTGATAATCTCAATGCTACTCAGAAAGCAGATATTGTGGCTTTTGTAGCTGCCGGTAATAAACTCATTATCTATGACAGCGAATGTCCAACTCAAGACTACAGCTGGCTGCCATACCCATTCACCACTAGCAATCCTGGTGCATATGGTGGAACCGGTGTACTTACCATTGTGGAAGAGAATACATTGTCTTCTGCAAATCCAATCAGTCCATATTATATTGACAATGCAACTCTCGGAACCAGTACTGATGCAGTAGGTGATATGAATGTCATGACAACCTTTGATTCTCACTGGTGTCTGGACATGTCCGGAACCAATTACTTGCAGCAAACAGGTCCTGTACATACCTATGCGAAATATCCTGAAGGTACAGATACTGGCCTGATCATCTATAATGGTCTCGATGTGGATTACATGTCTTCCTCTTACCCTAGCGGAGGAGCCGGTGCAATTCTCCAGGAGATCTGGCTTCAGGAACTGCAACAGCCATTCAATCCATCCAATCTTCCATGTGGATTCACTGTTGTTGGTCTCTCATTGACACCAAACGTTGCGACCAATCTAGTCGGTACATCACACACAGTTACTGCAACGGTTGCAGACCAGCTGGGTGTCGGTCAACCAGGTGTTAATGTATCATTTGAGATTACAGCCGGACCAAATGTAGGTCTTACAGGCAGCGATATCACTGATGCAGCCGGACATGCAACTTTCACATATATAGGAACTGGTGGTGTTGGAACTGATACGATTATAGCTTCCATCGAGTGTCAGACTTGTCCTGGAAATATAATTACTGTAACCGCTGCTAAAACATGGGAAGAAAGAGATGGTGAGATTCCAGAATTCCCAACAATTGCTGTTCCTGTACTTGCAATAGTTGGTCTGGCACTGTTCTTCAACAGACGTAAGTAAAAGTAAGGGTCCCCTTCCCTTTCTTTTTTACAATATATTTTTTTAGGATTGTAAATCAAGATGGTTCTGGATATCTCTCCCTACATCATCCCCACCACAAGTTCGTTATTCATAAAGGAAAATGTAGTCGTCTATGTCAGAATCATCTTGTTCTTTTCTATTCTATTTTTAATTATGAACGTGCACGTAATCTCAGGAATTTGTTAGTGACAAGAGAAGAAGGCTCATTTTCCGCTTATATTCCGAAAAGACTGGAGAGGTTGCTTATACTACTCATCACTTTACTGAGAAGTAACTGGTGTTTTTGTTAATTGAGAATGGGTTCGTGGTTGTGGGAAAAAAGACTTGATTTTTTTCTTCATATGTTTTGGTATGAATTTGAATCTGCAGTTCCCCCACAATATTGATAGTCTGCAATCATGGCAGCATGCGTAATCGCATAACCATTAAAATGAGGATTTCGACTGAACTGAAAAAAGATTAAGCAGATAAAAAATCAATAATAACTGGAAGGAATAGAATACCAATAATCAGGTGCATTTCCTGTACATGAACTGACATCAATGATGTATTCATTGTTATAATAATACCAGAGCTCTACCACAGAGTAGTTTTCATCCCGGAAGTAATCGAAATCAATATCTTTGTAATTGTCGGGATAGACCACTTCCTCAAGGTCCTCGTCATAATACGGACCTACTGTGGCATCCACAGGGAACCATTCCCCATCTTCGTAGACCTCGACCCATGCATGTCCACCATTAATGTTACTGCTGGTTACCTGGCCCATAACAACCCTTAAGGTCTCTTCATCATATTCGCCGGAGCCAATCAGTAACGATGCAAGAGTATTAGCCTGTTCGGTACAATCACTTACGATCTCACCTGGCACAGGGTTTGAATCGAAGTCCGGAGTATCTTGCAGAAACTCTGTAGGAGTGAGCCATCCATCCGGCTGGTAGTTCAGGGTAGCATCAGACACCCATATCCATGAAACTGCATTCTCATATATCTCATCTGCATCATCAAGATCTTCATCCTTAAGATAGTCCTGCACAGCATCAGCGTATGGTGTTACATATTCCTGAACCCGTAAAACACCTGTCGTTTCAGGAGGATCAGCCGGGATAAAATCTTTGAGTTCTTTTTTGTCAGCCATTTCCTGCTGTATGCATGGAGCCGGATCCATAAGACTATTTTCAGAAAGAGCGTTTGAAGGAACAGCATTTATTGTATCTTCTGCCCTCATATTGTCTGAAACGTTTTCTTCAGGAGTAACAGAAGAAAAAGATGTAGCTAGACCATCATCCCCATCAGATACAGCATAAACCGAGAACATCAGTATTGCTACTAGGAAAATAAGAAGTATCGATTTTTTCATAATATTTAGCCCTGTTTGACCACATGAATTCTGTTGATGTGTTACCTATAGTTTTCTTCATTTTGTATAATTTTAGTTATAACCTAGATAAATTAATAGGTTATGGCTAAAATTAGCCATGAGAATAGAATCCAGTAGTGAGGACGAAACGATTGAACGTATGAGTTCAGGAGAATAGTCCTGTAATCATCCCTCTTTTAGTCATGTTTCAATATACTTCATTACAATCAGAACCGTAAGTAGTCTACTGATATGACACATTTAGAGGCTGGAAATATCTGGAGAGAAAAGCAAATGAATAATGCCGATAGTATATCAATCACAAAAAGAGCCGGGTGTGTGTCTCTATATCCGGTCATTATCAGGAGTTGATGCTCATAACCCTCATTATCATTGATCAGGATCTTTGCACAGGCTGCGGTATTTGCACAAAAGTATGTACTACGCGTATTATTGAGTTGGCTGAAGAATCAAATCTTCCACTGGTGCAGGAAGCAAATGTTCTACGCTGCATCAAATGCGGACACTGTGAGGTTTTTTGCCCGTCTGAGGCGTTGATTCTGGATCTTCGTCCAGATGAGAAAATTACTTTGCCTGCCGGTGCCGGCGATATCTCAACTGAAGATATAGGTTTTTATCTTAAGAAACGCAGGTCAATAAGGCATTTTACAAAAGAACCTGTTCCACGGGAGAAAATACTTGAAATCCTTGACATTGCCCGCTACGCTGCATCAGGAACAAATGGTCAACCTGTTCAGTGGCTGGTTGTTCATGATCCTGAAAGAGTCAGGAAGATTGCCGGACTCACAATCGAATGGATGAAGAGCCTTGTGAACACCTCTCATCCAATGAGTGGCTACGTACCTGCATTCATTTCAGCATGGGAACATGGGCATGATGTCATCTGCCGGGATGCTCCGCATCTGCTTTTCGCGCATATTCCTGAAGAAAGTCCGATCGCGCCTGTTGATGCCATAATTGCCCTTACTCATTTCGATATCACAGCACCTGCATTTGGAGTAGGTACCTGCTGGGCCGGTTTTGTTGCTGCCGCTGCAACCTATTATGAACCTCTTCAGAAAGAACTTGGCCTGCCGTCAGGAAGGAAAAGTGCTTATGCAATCTTATTCGGGAATCCTCTGTACAAAATATATGGTATTCCCCGCAGGAAGCCAATTGAGGTCATGTGGCAGTAATATTATTTAGAAATTTATTCGGATGCCTTTCAATAATGAATTAAATATTGAACAATTTAAACGACATTTCATCAAAAAAGTAAGTTGATCCTGCAATTCTCTTGCAGGAATATTTCATTTATGCAAATGGGTGTGCTGCACTGTCCTTTTTAGCAAGTGCTTCATCAACGGTAGGAGTTCCATCAACCGCACGCTTGATTGCAAGTTTTGTTGCTTCGTAGTTGAACTCATAGATCTTATCCTTGTCTTTTGCATCCCACTCTATGAACACAGAGACAATGATAAGGATGTCTTCAGCTTCTTCTTTTGGAATTACGCCTTCTTCAACACTGTCCATAACAGCTTTTGCAATGGATGCCTGTGCAGGTCCGAACATCAGGGCTGCCTGTGCCACATTCTTGATAGTTACTTTGTTCACAAGAAGTGTCGCTGGTTTTGGTGTGACATTTGGTTCAAGTACGGCAAGTAAAGGAGAGTGTCCCTGTCTTGGCATTGCAAGGGAATTCATAAATGCAGTTTCAACAGCACTTCCTTTTCTTCCTATCACAAGGTCTATATGAGCAACTTCCGGTCCTTCACCAACTAAGGCTTCGCCTACAAGGCTATTTACTATTTTTGTCATCTTATTTCCTCAATCAGGACTCTGGAAAAATGCATTGTATGATTTGTTATACATGAGGCATTTCTACAGTTCCTTATTTTCATTTAATACATACTATGAGAACATGTAAATACTTATTCTAACCATTTGGTAACCTGGTGAGAAATCATGGGAGAGCTGGAACACAGTCCTATAGACATGGCAATTAAACTAATAAGCAGGAAATGGACTCTTAACATCATCAGGGATATGTTCTGTGGAAAAAAACAATTCAATGAATTCTTAAAGAGCAATCCTAAACTCAGCAGCAAGGTCCTGTCTACTACATTACGTCAACTGGAACTGGATGGATTAATTGAGAAGGTTATTGTGTCCAAGACTCCGGTAACCATAGAATATCACCTGACCCGAAAAGGAAGAAACCTGAACAGGGTACTTTATGAACTTTCAGGATTTGCATACAGGGAATGTGCTGATGAGTCCACCCCGGCATGCACGGAACACAGTTATGAATTAACTAAAGAACTGCTGAATATAGAAGATTGAAAAGGCTTTGTAAAATAGATATGGCTTACTCTGTCACTTTCTCCCCACACCCTTAAAGAACATATAATTGAACGTTCCATACTCCGCCGCCGTCCTGTGCAGATCCTCGATTCCCCTGTCAAAAGTATCAGCATCAATGATTCCCGTCCCGGTTGCACTTTCCCGCACTCCTTCAACCATCGGTATAATTGTCCTTCTCACAAATCCTTCCTCCATATGAGGGCGGCTGGCATCGCTGTAGACTATGCGGGGTGAGACTGTGACATCGGTGAAGCCTGCTTTTTTGAGAAGCGGATAGACCTGCCTGCCGATGAGCGAATTGCCGCCGAGCCTTGCCTGCATTTCCACAAGGCTGTTCCAGACCTTGACTGCGGAGTCGGTCTCGGGGTGGAAGAAGCAGGAGCCGTGGTCACCTTCGATTACGGTGATGGTGCCGCCTTTTTTGAGCACGCGGCGCAGGCTGGCGAGGGCCTTTACCGGTTCCTTGAGGTGCTCCAGCACAAAACATACGAAGACGTGGTCGAAGCTTTCATCCTCGAAGGGCAGGTCGAAAATATTCTCCACGCGGAATTCCACGTTCTTTACTCCTTCGCCGTCGGCACGCTCTCTGGCTTTGGTCAGGGAGTTCTCAGAGATGTCTATGGATGTTATCCGGGCTTGCGGGCTGTTAATTGAGAGGATCACCGTCTGGGCACCGATGCCGCATCCGGCCTCGAGTACCCTGCTGCCTGCGGGGTAACTGGTATCACTGTGCAGGAGCTCTTCAAGCGTGTTTGCCTGGTCGCTCAGGCGGACGGATTCCCTTTCGGAATATCCGTGGACGTAATCGTGGGTTTTTTGAGAGGTCATGACAGTGTACTCTGCCTCTGGAATTAAAAAGCTTACGAAGAAGTCCTCTCAGGCTTTCTTCCTGCGGTTGACCGAATATAGCTGGATCTTCTTCATCTTGGCAAGATTGAGCACGTTGTTCATCTCATGCGTCTCAAGCAGTCGGGATTCGATGTATCCGTTATCCACAGCCTCGTTGAATAACTCGTAGCCCAGGCCGGAGCGGGCCAGCACTGTGGTCCAGTTCCTGGAGGTGCCCACGCCTCCAAAGGAAAGGTCGGCATTTTCTGCAGTAAGGTCGGTGCAGTACTTACAGGAACTGCTCCTGTAGGGGTCCAGTTCCACCAGGTCGAAGACCTTCAGTTCCTCAGGGGTCTGCATCTCCATCCTTCCCTTGCGGATCTTCATGGCTTCGATATCTTCCAGGCGCATGCCCTTGTTCAGGACGAACTCCCTGATGCCCTCATAGGAGAAGGTATCCATACAGAACAGCCCCATCTTCAGGATGTTGGCACGCATGAACATGTGCAGGAACCCGTAGGGGCTCTTCTGCATCTTGTACACGGCATCGATGTTGCAGCTTGTACCAACAAAGGCGATGCTCCTCATGCCCTGCTTCACGGCACTCATCAACGGCTCTATGGTCATGCTGTGGCTGTAAATGCTTCCAGCAGCCTCCACGATCTCGTCATAGGTCTTTGCGATGACCGGCACAGGCTTCCAGGGCTCCTCGTCGGATTTAACTGTCACTATGGCGCAGTCGATGAGGCCTTCCTCAAGGCCGTAGGCCAGCATGGAAGTGACCACTGCCCCATCCTGCCCCTTGAGGCCGGGTATTGCTGTCCTTGCGCTATAGGCATTGCGTATCTTCCCAATAAGCCCTTCTTCGGTGGTTATTGTCCTGGGGCACTGGTTGTAACATACGCCGCAGGCCGTACACTTATCTATTAGCGTAGGCTGCTCATTCTTAATGGTGATTGACTCACAGGTTGCTGCACAGGCTCCGCAGAGTGTGCAGATCCCAGGCTTGATTATATCCTTCCTGAGCTTGCCAAAAGCTATGCGCTCTTTGGCGGGGATGGACCTCTTCATTCTTATGACGCTTTTTTCCAGGTGATCGAACTTAACCTGGCACCAGTCAGAACAGAATCGATACGTTTTTCCTCCGTATTCTGTTGAATACGGGGTGTCCTCAGGGACAATTTTCTTGCAAATAGGATCGATAGGCATCTCAATCTCCCAGGATCACGGATGTCCTTTGTGGATCAACCATATTGTTCTTATCATATAAAACACAATTTGAATCAAATAATCATGATGGTTCGCTGCATAACGATTACTAGTTATGTTTTCATCATCGCCAGAATGGTGTGTTTTACCACCTAATATATTTCACATTGTGTGGTTCCCTGTTCAGTATGTTTCCCATTTCTTCATAGCGGCAAATATACAAAAACTAAAAAACCGGTACTCCAAATGTCTGTGAGGCTATGTCCGGTTCTCCAAAAGACCTTTCACTCTTTTTCCGTGATGTCGTCGACGATACAGACTCCGCCTGTAACCTTTCCTCCGACCTTGATAGGTGAGAACCATTTATGATATGTTCTTTCAATTCCCTTCTCGCTGATACTGCAAGCTCCATGATATTCACAGCTCTCTCCGTTAAGGCATTTCTTGTACCATTCTTCGAGCCTGCCGTCAACAGCATCCTCAAACACGTTTCCGCCTTTGAGTTTCTCTTCATTGCACTGGAGGAGTTTTGGGAACACATCGTTGAAAGAAGTTATATTACCTTCCTTGTCAAAAGTGATAATTCCAAGGGGTGCGTTCTGGACAATGCTCTCATTGAACTGTTTCAGGTAAGCGATCTCATTGATCATTCTCTGGTGTTCGCTAAGGTCATCTGCCACACCTACCGCTTCCCTCACTTTCCCGTTCTTCATGATAGGGCTGATGCTCACGTTCAGGTATTTCTCAGTTCCTTCCTCATCAAGGAATTTGAGCATCTCGGTGCTCTTTTTTCCGTCACGGAGCCCTTCAATGATGGCTTCCATTTTTCCTGCATCATCCTTGTGAATGAAATCAAGTATGTTCTCCCCGATAGCTTCACTGCTGCGGATCTTAAGATAGTCATGGATGACAGGATTCACATAGGTGAAGTTTCCTGCAGGGTCAATTGAGAATACAAGGTCGGGGTTCGTTTCCACAAGGGTCTGGTACTTCTCCTGTGACCTCTTGAAATCGTTGATTATCCTCTCGACTTTGCGGATAGCTCTTTCCTGCATCTTCTGGGTGGTACTGATAAGATGTTGCATTTCAGCTGATATCGAATCGATACTCTCAAGTTCCGGTGCACGATCTCCCATCTCTATTGTGGCTTCCTCGATTACATCGGAAATAGATACTCCTCTTTCTTTGGCGATCTTTTTCAGAATGTCATATACCGGGGTTTTGATAGTGGTACTTGAGTATCCTTCAGCTGGCATGTGCTCTCCATATGTTCTTTATCTTCATAAATCTGTTTCTTTTATAATGGGTAGTTTGTACGGTTGAAAGGTATATAATAGATTTGTAGGTAAGATAAATGTTTTATGGTAAACAAAACCGTAAGACTTTTATTGTACCTGTGGACATGGATATTATTGCAACCTTACTTTGGAGGTATAGGAAGTGATGGAATTATACGACAAGATGGCCAGAGAGGCCATAAATGCACAGAAATCTGTTGTAAGCACGATAAATGAGAAAAGAGGCACTGAGTTCAAGGTAACCGATGCCAAACCTTATGTGGATGCAGTCAACACAATGGCTCCCATGGGTGAGCAGAGCAGGGAGGTCTTCGACCTGCATGTTGACTCTGTCAATGCCCACTATGATGTCATGACATCCCTCACAGATACTGTGAGGCCTGAAGACGATCCCTTCGTTGAGCACTACCAGACACCACCGATCCTTGAAATTCTCTATGATGAGGACCCTGCATTCAGGGCGTCCACCGAGAAGTTCATCGATGCCATCGGCAAAGCCGAAGCCCTCATCAGCAAGGAATCCATCAGGAGATACGGCGGGTTCTATGGTCCAACCGGTGTTGTGGACTTCGCATTCACTCCGGGAAGTACCAGCAATGTCGTCAACAGGATCCTTCAGAACCTGGACATCCCCGTTGACCATAAGCGTGCAATACTCTCCTCTAAATCTTGGGGTATGAACACCTCATACGGTGTAGGTGCCCAGTTCCAGGCCTCACTGGAGGATGGCAAGACCGCCGCCGAGGCAGTGAAAGACGAGATCGATATGCTCAAGATGGTCTATGACACACCGGTCGAGGCACAGGCATTGCTTATGGAACAGCATGGTCACACCTCATTCGATGTCAAAAAATACATGGCAGGATACAGGAAGAAAATGGAAGGCACAGTAAAGGCCGCCATGGATGCCGAAGTGTTCTACGGTAACATCGTAACCGTTCCTGCATACGGTGTAGGGGACGTGGCACACCACATCTCACAGTCAATGTTCAACATGACAAAGGATGATATGACAATGGCCATCATCAACGCCGTCAGCGGTGTGCTCTATGACACACTCGAAGGTGGAATGGGCAAATTCAGGAACGAGTTCTCCCCGCTTACGATTGCAACAGACGCAACAGCAGCTGCAACAACAAAGATCCTCTGGATGGATGGCTTCACAACCATGATGGTGAACGATCTCCTTGTAAAAAGGTTCCACAACTATGTTCTCAACAACCCAACAAGAGGCGCAGCAGCAGAGCTACACAATGTGGACTTCATCGATCTCATTGAAAAGGGTGAGCGCATAATCGACCACAAGCCAAGAGGCGCCGGATCGGTTGTCCAGGGAATACCAATCAACTACAGCGCCATCGAGAACAACGATGTCATAAACAACCCGCAGCGTTATGCATATCCTGCATGCGCGATAACAGTTCGCTTCTCCTCACTCATGAGGCTTGCTGACTTCCCATGTCTGCTTACAAGTGAGCCGGTAACTGCAACCCTCATGACAAATATCATTTCCCTGCACAAGAAGGAACCACATTCCCCTGCCAGGGTATGTAAGTTCTGTGCTGCGAACTACTTCAATTACAAGTGTGAGTACTGTAACTGGAAGGAAGCCGTGTGAGATATTCCCTGATAGTGTGCCTTCAGTGCACACTGTCCCCTTTTTAGATATAGAGGTGGTTCTATGGCAGAAATCAGTTTATTGAAACGTTCGTTAGCTGAGCTTATCGGTACCTATGTTCTGGTGTTCCTGGGAACGGGATCAGTGGTCACAACAGTTCTCCTCACCCAGGGATGGACACCGTACGCGGGCAATACCTTCAACATAGGGATCGATATCGCCAGCTGGTTTGCGATTGCTATTGCTTTTGGTATTGCTGTGTTTGCAATGATCTATACGTTCGGTCATATTTCCGGGACGCACATCAATCCGGCAGTCAGTATAGCCCTCTGGGCGACCAAAAGGATGCCCACGATGGATATGATCTCCTATATTATAGCGCAGTGCATAGGCGCGACACTTGCCTCTCTGAGTATTGTGATCATCTGGGGTTCACGCTCAGTGGCTACGGGTCTGGGTGCTACTGCTATGTTCGATGGTGTTACCTACGGGCAGGCTATATTGTGTGAAGCGGTTGCGACATTCTTCCTTATGCTTGCTATAATGGGAACTGCAGTTGACAAACGTGCTCCTGCAGGCTTTGCAGGACTCATTATAGGTTTTGTCGTTACGGCAGATATTATTGTTATCGGCAATATCACCGGTTCGTCCCTGAACCCGGCACGTACGTTCGGTCCCTATCTGGTCGA
This sequence comes from Methanolobus sp., assembly GCA_030154025.1. Taxonomy (GTDB): domain Archaea; phylum Halobacteriota; class Methanosarcinia; order Methanosarcinales; family Methanosarcinaceae; genus Methanolobus. The sequence continues at coordinate 11,901 of JASKKT010000031.1, read as the reverse complement.
GACTATCATGGGAGGAGCTAACCTGTGGTCTCAGTTCCCCATATACCTGGCAGGGCCAATCCTTGGTGCTCTGGTGGCCGCTTTTGTATATGATTATATCGCAGATTTAAAAAGTAGTGAATAAAGAGATTTTTCCTCCTCCTGGACACTACTTTTTCTTTTTTTTACAAATTTTGGACATTCGACATATTCAAATGCCATCAATCTTTTCTCAGCTTAAGTTACGGGAAAACAATAAAGCATTCCAGGCAAAAATAGCCTGTATAGGTATATTACTAAACACTACCATACATTCCGTATTGGAGAATTCATGAAACCTGAAACCAAAGCACAACTCATATCAGTAGGTTCCGTAAACATGGATCCTGCTCTCATACACCACCTGACAATTCCCACAGCCGGCCCGGGAGCCGGAAATGTGGCTTTCTTCTTCAGCTCAGGCGGTCATCGTGTCCGTCTTGCCGTAAAGAAGGAATCTCCCCTGAAAGCGGAGATGGAGGGCGATGAATTGGTGATAAGAAAGGACGGCGTTGAGATTGCAAGGGGCAGCATAGAAGAGGAACTCATCCACTGCCCGGAGCAGGCTTTCATCACCATGTGCGAGAAATGTATCTTTGACTGCAAGTTCTGTCCCGTCCCGAAATTGGGCGGCAGGGTCAAGACAATGGATGAGATGCTGAAGATGATAGAGGACTCCGACAGTACCGGTCAGATGAAGGCCATCTCCATCACATCGGGTGTTGAGGAATCCGCGGAAAAAGAGGTTGACAGGGCCGAAGAACTAATCCGCAGGCTGCGTGAGAAGTATGACGTCCCAATCGGCGTATCCGTATATCCCACAGAAGATTCGACCCGCAGGCTTAAGGAAGCAGGTGCTGACGAGCTGAAGTACAACGTGGAGACCATGGACCGCGAGGTATATGGGGAGGTATGTCAGGGCCAGGACCTTGAACATGTCCTCAAGGGCCTGAAAGAAGGCGTCGAGATATTCGGAAAGAACAAGGTCTGTTCCAATGTCATAATCGGTCTGGGGGAATCTGACGAATCTGCCAAGAAAGGAATCGAGGAACTGGTTTCCATGGGCGTGGTGCCAATCCTCAGGGCTGCTGCCAGACACCCGCTGCGTGAAGGCGAGGTCTTCATTGAGCGCCCCTCCGCTGAAAGGTTATTGATGCTGAACCGTTTCCTGCGGGAAAAGCTGGATGAGTACGGCCTGCGTGCGGATACATTTAAGACAATGTGTCTCCCGTGTACGGGGTGTGACATAAACCCGCATTCTGACCTTGAACCATGAGAATGATACAGGTGTAGATACAGCAACCGCTGCTTTACCTGCCCTTCGTGCTTTTTTCAATAACTGCAGGCCACACCGAGGCCGACACGATCATGCTGAGCACGAAGACGAACACCATGCCTGCGATTATGTCTACCTGCGTATAAAGCGGCACTGCCCTTGAACTGTTAACCGCTGCGGAGAGGACCGCAAAGAGGACCACCAGAAGGATGGATGTCACCAGGCTTGCTATAAGGGTGTATCTTCCTTTTTTCCTGCTCATGCTATGATCGTTCATATATCTGGTCTCCGGTCTTGTTCTATTTTATTCTCTTTCTTTTCATCAGCATGGAGTTAGTGGTAACCGATACCGAGCTCATTGCCATGAAGGCGGCTGCAAGCTCCGGGCTGATCAGGATTGTTTTCACTACCGGGTAAAGCAGGCCCGCAGCCAGCGGTATCCCCATGGTGTTATAACCGAAGGCCCAGAAGAGGTTCTGCTTGATCTTGTTCATCGTGAGCCTGCTCAGCCTGATGGAGGCGATAACATCCCGCAGGTCATTCTTGATAAGCACTATCTGCGCTGACTCCATGGCAACATCGGTTCCTGCCCCCATGGCTATGCCCACGTCGGCCTGCGTAAGAGCGGGTGCGTCGTTGATGCCGTCACCCACCATTGCAACCACGCGGCCTTCCTCCTGCAGCTTGCGTATCTCCGAGGCCTTGTCTTCTGGAAGCACCTCCGCCAGTACCCGTGTGATGCCAATATTTCTTGCAATGGCATCTGCTGTCCTGCGGTTGTCGCCGGTGATCATAACGACCTCGATACCCATGTCGCGTATCCTCTCCACAGCCTCCTTCGAGTTCTCCTTGAGGGTGTCGGCAACTGCCACAAGACCAACGACACGTTTATCCTTTGCAGCTATCATGGCTGTCCTGCCCTGAGCCTCTAGGTTCTCCATGGTTCCCTCAACGGAGGTTATGTCAATGCCGCTGTCCTGCATCAGTTTACGGGTTCCGAGAAGTATCCTCCTGCCTTCGATGCCCGCCTCCACACCTTTACCTGCAATGGACCTGAAGCTCTCCACACTCATCAGTTCCAGGCTGCGCTGTTCAGCACCTCTCACTATGGCTTCCCCCAGGGGGTGCTCCGAGCCTTTCTCGGCGCTGGCTGCCATCACAAGCACTTCATCGGCGCTGAGCCCTGCAACAGGGGCTATGTCCGTAAGCTCAGGCTCTCCCTTTGTGAGCGTTCCGGTCTTGTCAAAGACAATGGTGTCTATCTTAAGGGTCCTTTCAAGTGCCTCCCCGCCCTTGATAAGTATGCCGTTCTCAGCACCTTTGCCCGTGCCCACCATTATGGCCGCAGGGGTTGCAAGACCAACGGCACATGGGCAGGATATCACAAGCACCGTGATGGAGATGAGCAGCGCGAACAGGAAGGGGCTTGCTATCCCTGAGTTCAGGGTCACGTCGTATCTTTCGAACCCGATGAAGTACCAGAAGAAGAATGCCACCAGTGCCAGTACGTGGACGATGAGTATGAAATGCCCTGCCACGACATCTGCTATCCTCTGTATAGGGGCCTTGGAGTTCTGGGCATTCTCCACAAGCTCTATTATTCGTGCAAGAGCGGTGTCAGCACCCACATTAGTGGCCCGGAGTCTCATGGCTCCGCTACGGTTCAGTGTCGACCCTATCACCACGTCCCCTTTGCTCTTGTCTGCAGGGATGCTCTCTCCTGTGATCATGGACTCGTCAACTGCTGATGTCCCGTCTATCACAACGCCGTCAACAGGTATCTTTTCACCCGGCCTGACAAAGACGATGTCATCGACCTCGACACTCTCAACAGGCACTTCCTTCTCCTGCCCGTCGACAATTATGCGTGCGGTCTTTGCTTGGAGCCCTATGAGCTTCTTGATGGATTCGGATGTCCTGCCCCTGGCGCGGGCCTCCATGTACCTTCCGAGCACAATGAACGCGATAAGCATGACGGCAGTGTCGTAATACAGGTGATGGTATCCTGGTCCCAGGTCCAGGTAGCTTGAAGCGACACTTATAACGTAGGCTGCTCCGGTCCCTGTGGCAATGAGCAGGTTCATGTCGGTCACGCCGTGTTTCAGTCCCCTGTAAGTTCCCTCGAAGAACTGCCTTCCCGGGAAGACCATGACAACAGTTGTCAGCAGGAACAGCACGTTCCTGTCTGCAAAGATATCCGGCACGAATCCGAAGTACTCCGGAAAGACCGGCTTCATGCTCCCTAACATGACAGGGATCACGATCAGCACCGAAATTATAAGGTTGTTCCTCTGCCTGCGGATCTCATCTTCCCTTTCCTTCCTTTCCCTGTCCTCGGCAAGCTGCCGGTCCACAGGCATTGAGGCCGAGTAACCGATATCTTCGATGGCCTTTCTCATATCGTCAACAGAGACAACGGATGAATTGTACTCTATCCTGGCCTTGCCTGTTGAAACGTTGACATTAACGGAGCTGACCCCATCAAGCCTCTTCAACACTTTTTCCACGTTCTGTGCACAGGAGGCGCACGTCATCCCTCCGACATCAAGGGTGATGCGATCCCTCACCACATGATAACCCAGGGATTCGATCTCCCCTGCAAGTTCCCCAGGGCTGACCCTTGCAGGCTCGTACCTTACTGTGGCCCTTTCAAGGGGAAGGTTGACGGTGGCTGAGATAACTCCTTCGTGTCTGGTCAGGACGCCCTCGATGTTCTGTGCACATGAGGTGCACTTCATGCCGGATATCCTGAAAACGGCATCTTCTGTTACGCCCGGCTCCGGCTGCTTCTTCACATCCTCGGCCTCATCGGGAATTATCCTGCACACTTGTTCAGGCCCGGATTCCTCAGGCAGCCCGCACTGATCTTCGCCTACTTCGTATCCCGCATCCATGACCGCTTTTCTTATGTCCTCAAGACTGGTCCTGGCAGGATCGAAGTCTATCGTGGCACTCTCGTCCTCAAGGCTCACATCTACCGAGGAAACACCTTCAATGGCCATGATGGCATCTGTCACAAGCTTGTGGCAGTGCATGCAGGTCATGCCGTAGACTTTCAGTTTTGTATTCATATCTGATAATGATCGAACATCACTGTACAGAGCGCCTGGCTTAGTCCACTACCTTGTATCCCGCTTTTGTCACGGCAGACCTTATGGCTGCCGGGTCGGCGATGGCAGGGTCATAGGAAACTTCGGCCTGCTTGCTTCCAAGATTGACACTCGCATCCTGGACTCCCTTTACATTCCGGATCGCTTTCTCCACTGTCATCTGGCAATGTCCGCACATCATCCCTTCTATCTTGATCGTCTCTTGCTTCATGGCAGAACTCCCGTTTGATATATTCTCCGCAATAGTGCTTATAACCTCATGCTATTAAGGGTTTCTTAACAGTTAACAGCGTTAAAGGATGTAATGTCAGCTAATCTTCACTCTCTCCTGAATGGCATTTCTCCATTGAGGGGCATTGTCCACTTCAAAAAAGTATTTCCTGACTCCGTCGGAGGATGCGGAGACCATTATCCTGTCCTTTTTGAAGAGTCCCCCTCCCGTCTCAACAGATATTATCTTTGTCAGGGGGATGTCTTCCATTTGCCCCTTATCAATGTCTATCTGCGCCAGCCTCCTGTTGGTCAGGATAAGCAGTGAGGAATTTTTCCGCGAGGACTTCAGGAGGTGCTCTCCGCGCAGGTATTCAGGCCTGAGGCTATCAAGGAGTTCCAGTATCCTGTCCTTTCTCTTTACGGACAGAGGATATACTGTCAGGCGTTTCTGTCCGGCGACAAGGAACAGAAGCTGTTGCTCTTCATGTACGCCTGTCAGATCCTTCAGTTGTATACGCAGTTCGACATTCTCTTTTCTGGAAAGCAGGCCGGATTCCTTTTTAAAGAAGATGTTCTTGCTTGTGATAAGCATGGACATCCTCTCCCGGCCAAGGCTCACGGATTCTTCAGCAAGCAGCTCCTCGCCCTTTCTCATGATTGCGGAAGTGCCCTGTCCGGCTGCATCCTCACAGATCCCGGCCCCTATGACCTGGGACTGCTTATTTTCCCCGGGCAGGTAATGGTTTAGCATCTCTACCAGGAGGTTCCCGTCAATCAGCTTTACGTTATGCTCTGCAGCCTCTTCCTGCCCCTCTTTTGTGAAATCGGAAGTGGTCACAATAATAACCCCATCCACCCTGTCCCTGTATCTCAGGCTGCTGTATTCCCTGACAGCTTTAACCCCTACAGGCTCATTGTATCTCTTTGCCTGCACTATCCATGAGTGAGATAGCCCGAAGTTCAGTATCCTTACTATGAGGTCAATGCCCCTGTCATGGGAATACTGTGTCTCTTCCACTGCGTAGCCCATCCTCCTGAAAAGCTGTGCCAGGAGCTTTTCAAAATCATAGGGCTCTATCTGTTGTAACTGTGCAAGTGACCATCTGTCCAGTGCGCTCATTCATCCACCGTATATGATAAGCCGCACTCAGGGCAAGAATAGGTGAATGACCTCGTCCCGCTCCTTGCTATACTGACAGTTCTCCGCATCCATGTGCCGCAAGTGATACACTTCTGGTCAAAGATTGTCCTGTCATTATCAGGACTGTTTTTTGCTTTCCTGCCTGCCATTGCTATCAGCCACAGAGATTGATTGTTTGACATTTATATAAATTATCTATTACATATTATTATGGTTATGTGTGTTTATCGCACAACCATGCAAAACTTTAAGTTAACAAAGCATGTAACTACATACAGAAAAATATCAGCGCCTGGACAGCAGTGCTCTTACTTCCCGACCAGCCGTCCGGTTCTGTAGAGGCAGGTAAGCTAATGGATGAGATTGATACGATAAGGCAGAGAAAAATGGAAGATCTTAAAAAGGAGCTTGAGAAGCGCGAATATCCGGCAGAGCCTCTGGAGGTCACAGATGCTGCATTTGATGAGTTTACCGCCAGGCATACGCTGGTTGTCGTGGACTGCTGGGCCCAGTGGTGTGGTCCATGCCGCATGCTTTCACCTGTTATCGATGAACTGGCAACGGATCTCCGGGGAAAGGTTATCTTCGGCAAGCTGAACGTGGATCACAACAAGGGAACTGCCATGAGATTTGCCATATCGAGCATACCTTCACTCCTTGTCTTCAAGGACGGCAAGCTTGCGGACCGGATAATAGGAGCAGTACCCAGACAGAAGATAATCCAGAGATTGCAGCCTTTGATGTGAGGAGTAAAAATGGGATTCAAACCACGAATTGCAGAAAGCCCTTCGGTGCGCCTTATAGACCTCAAATCCAAACCCTATTTCATAGTAGCATCTGTGGAAGTAGGCAACACCACCACAAAATGCATACTTACCGCCACAAATCTTGAGGACGGGAAGACCCGCCTTGTAACCAAGACCGTGAGCATGACAAGGGATGTCCGCTCTCCCAAGCCGGGAGAGGAGATATTCGGGCGGACCTTGAACGGTGTGGAACTTACACGCCAGTCCGTTGCCGAACTTGTACGGGACACTCTCATTGGAGCGGTAAAGCAGGCAAACCTCGATATCAAGGAAGATATCCACTTTGTGGTGAGATCCACAGGTGTTGTCGCAGGTTTCGATACTCCTGACGAGGTGGGGGAATTCATCAAGGCCCTGGCCGACGGCTGCCTGATGGCCGGAGTACCGCCAAACAGGATGACTCCTCCCATGGGCATGGGCAATGTGCCCGAAAAGTTCCGCAGGCACACCAAGCTCGAGCAGGTGGTGTTCGACGGTGCCGTGGCCAGTGTGACTCCTCCCACTGGAGCCACAGGTGTTGAGATCGTGGCAAACGAGATGGAAGGCGAACTGGCAACTGCAGGCATTAAGGAAGGCGCCAAGTGGGTGGATGTGGACTTCCGCAACCCCTGTATCTCCATCGACTTCGGTACTACCCTTGACGGCAGGATAATCAGTCCTGACCTTCCATATGCAAAGACCATTGGAAACTTCTGCGGTTACGCAGGTGCAATCCCGGATGCCATAATCAAAGGCACGGGGCTTGTGGACTCCAAAAAGGGAACTGCTCTTGATGTTGCAGATAAGACCTCAATGGATGCGCTCACTCTTAAACTGAAGGGCAAGGCCATAAAGGAATATGCAGAGAGGATACACGAATACATACAGATAGAGAGGGTTCCAAAAGGACGTAAGCGATACGGCAGCGTCCCGGTCAACTCTGAAGCAGCCGATGCCATAGGCGTGGTGCTTATCGGGTGCGATGTCGGCAATAACGGCACGGATATGGACAAGCTTTCGGATATCGGGGCTGAGATCTACAAAAAGCACAACCTCAAGTTACTCTTCGCAGTTATAGATGAGGTAATGGCGAAGGTTGTACAGCGCCTTGTGAAAGTGGCAAAGGATGAAGGCCTGATGTATGAGGATACTGCCATTGGCATTACCGGCAGGGCCGGAATAACCGGTAATAAGCCACGGCTCATCCTTAAGCATCTGCATGAGCTCGGCATAAACCACAACATTGAAGAGAATGTCGTTTTTGTGGACGACGGCCTTGCACGCGGTGCAGCTGTCATGGCAAGGTGCATGAACTCCATGGGTACCTCTTTCAATCCGCTTGGTGGGCACAGGGGTGGAAAATGCATCCTGGGACAGCGTATGAAAATCCAAAAGAAATAAGGTGACCAAGTGGCAGGTCACTCCTGCCACATCTGAATTGTTACATTGGAATTGTTATATCTACTGGAAATGAATCCGCATGAGGTTCTCAGAACCTGTTTCTCTTTTCCTGCCTTCTCATTTCTTTCTCAAACTCGATTTCGTGCTTCTTCATTGCTCTATCATGCTTGTTAGCTTTCATATTTTTCAAAACTGCACCTCATGGGACATGAAATGGACAAATATTCAACTACTTACAGATAAAAAACAGTCAAGATTAATAGCAAACGATCTTTTCCGGTCTCAACCTCATTCCAGTTTTACTAAAAACATATTGGATAAATGAAAATTTAAACTTTTTGTCCTTAGAATCGATATGAAGTATATACTTTTTAATATCGGTATATAGTTTATCTGAGCTTATATCCTTAATATGGAGCATATATCCTTCAGGCCGCGCGTGTTCACAACATCTTCAGGTCCGATCCAGGCCCGGCGGGCAACATCAATCCCGTATCTGATGTTCTCGAAGTGTGCAAGTGAATGGGTGTCAGTATCGATGGCAACCTTTACTCCCATTTCCTTTGCCATCCTTGCATGCATATCATTTAAGTCAAGCCTTGACGGCGAGGAGTTTATCTCAAGCACCTTGTCATTATCAAAAGCAGCCTGCATGATCCTCTCCATATCGACCTCGTATCCTGTGCGCTTCCCGAACTTCCTGCCTGTGGGATGTGCAAGTATGTCCACATGCTCGTTCTCAAGCGCAGCAACTATGCGCTGCGTCATCTTCTCCCTGTCCTGTTCCAGTCCTGCATGTACGGCCACCACGACGATATCAAGGCTTTCCAGCAGTTCACTGCTGTAATCAAGCCTGCCATCGGATCTGATATCGCACTCAGTACCCGAGAGCAGCCTGATACCCTCTATCCTTTCGTTGACTTCCTCTATCTCACGTATGTGCTCCAGCAGTCTTTCCTCTGACAGGCCGTTCGCAACACCTGTGGAAGGAGAATGGTCAGTGATGGCGATGTATTCATACCCAAGCCCCATGGCATGCAAGGCAAGCTCTTCTATGCTGTTCCTGCCGTCACTCCACCGGGAATGGACATGAAGGTCTCCCCTGATGTCCCTGCGTTCGATAAGCCTGGGAAGCCTGCCGTTAAGGCCGGCCTCTATCTCGCCCCTGTCTTCCCTGATCTCAGGAGGCAGCCAGCCAAGCCCAAGAAGCCTGTAGAGCTCGTTCTCCTTTGCAAGGTATCCGGCCCCGCTTCCCGCAGTTCCCTTTTCCGGGACTCTTCCGGCGCAGATCAGCCCATGTTCACTGACACTGTATCCCCTGCCACGTGCCAGCTCCTGAAGCCGGATATTATGTTCCTTTGAGCCTGTGAGATACTGCATGAGCGGACCGCAACGGGCCTCAGGGCTCACGTACAGGTCTACCCTGATACTACCTTCATAGACAATGGCTGCATGTGCGTACCCTTCCAGACCGTCCACACCTTCCAGCTTCCTTTCAGCTTTTTGCAGGTGCACAAATGAATCAATGGCTTTTTCAGGTTCTTCTGAAAGGGCTATGAGGTCGATATTGCCAACTGTCTCCTTTCTTCTTCGCAGGCTCCCGGCAACTTCAATCCTCTGAATGGAGGGACTGTTGTCCAGTTCCTCGATGATCTGCTGTGTGATGATGCTGGCAACGGTCAGTGAGCTTCTCCTGAAATCACTGCTTCCCACCTGGTTTTTAGCTGCCCTGAGAAGCCTTTCTTCCTGTTTAGGCCCCAAGCGTGGCAGGCGGCGGATGCGGTGTTCTTCCGCGGCCCGGATAAGGTCTTCAACAGACTCCACTCCCAGCCGCTCATGCAGGATCCTTGCGGTCTTAGGACCGATGCCTGGGATATTCATGATCTCATGGATTCCCGGGGGGATCTCTGCCAGGATCTGCTTATATTCTTCAAAGGTTCCGGTGGCCAGCATTTCCTCTATCTTGTCCTTGATCGCTTTTCCCACGCCGGGCACTGCAGGCAGGCGGCCTATGCTATATATGTCTCTTAGCTCCTTTTCATAGCCCTTGATACTCCTTGAGGCTTTCTCGTAAGCTGCGATCTTGTAGGGATTCTCTCCCCTGAACTCCAGCAACTTTGCCATATGGCCGAGAATACCAGATATCTCAGCATTGTCCATCATAGCAGGTCCCTCTTCAGTGTGCTGCATATCCTCACGCCCTTTTCTCTTTTGGGTCCAGGGCCTTTTCAACGGCATTCTTGTGTATCTCTGCAGACTGGTGTATGCCTCCGAGTGTCCCCCTCACAGCCCTGCACGGGTATTGCTGTATAAGCAGGCCTGCCCTGGCAGGAGCATCTTCTGTCTTTGTACCCACAAGTTCTTCAGCCATCTTCCAGGTGCTTCCACAGGGCGCACCGCAGAGCACCCTCACATCAGAGACCCTGCCATCCAGGGTATCGATCTCAAGCACGGGCCTGGACAGTCTTGAGGAGAATTCGCGTATTGCAGGATTATCGGAGAGCGTGCAGCAGATATCTTCAACTTCGATATATATCCCGTATTTTTGTGATATCTGATCAAGTTCCCTTAGAGGTGCTTTTGAAGCCCCTCCCGGGATTATGAGTCCCTTCACACCCTTCAGCGCTGCCTTATGTGCTATTGCTGCGGTGAGGTCCGGATGGAGGGAGTAACTTATCATAATGTCCGACCCGAACACTGTATCATCCAGGGCAAGTTCTTCCAGGAACTCTCCCGGCTCATCAATGAAAGAGGGGAGTTTTTCCGGCACTGGTGCATGGACCACCTTCAGATCCGTTCTTGAAAGCAGGGTCTCAATGAGCCTCATGCCGTATTTTCCTCTGGTGATCACTCCTATGGTCGTCATGTGTCTGTCCTTTTCAGGAAATGTGTATCCTTTCTTTATATGCTTTGGCAGAGATTTTTATATTAATCACATGTATGTATATACGAGGTAAGCTTATGGATGACTATAACTCTTCAACCGTATACTTCAGATGCAACATATGTGACTTCCTTTTTCAGGAAGACCCGGAACGTTTCCCTGTAAAATGCTTCCAGTGCGGTTCTGAAAATGTATCACGCGCATGACCGCGAGATGCAAATAGGCTAAATATTATCCCCTCTTTTTCATAGCACATGCCAGCAAAGGGAAAGCTCATAACTCTTGAAGGGATCGATGGCTCGGGTAAGTCCACCATTGCAAGATCGCTTGCTTCAAATCCTGACTTCAGTGATTTCGTGTTTACCAGGGAGCCCACCGGGAGCTGGATAGGCGAAGCTGTGAACCGTGCCATTCACTCAGATACGGATCACCTTGCAGAGCTGTTCCTTTTTGTTGCGGACCACGCAGAACATGTCTCCAAACTGATCCTGCCCACCCTGGAAAGCGGCAGGCATGTGATCTCAGACAGGTATTCTGCCAGCCGTTATGCGTACCAGGGAATGACACTGCAGGACAGGTTCGGGGACCCGCTGCGCTGGATACAGGACATCCATAAAGGATGGACCGTAGTACCGGACCTGACAATACTTTTTGATATCGACCCTAATATCTCTGTTGCAAGATGCGGGTCCAGGGGCGACAAGACAAAGTTCGAGAAGGTTGCTTTCCTTGAAGGGGTAAGGCGCAATTACCTGCGTCTGGCAGATGAGAATCCTTCCTCCTTCGTTGTAATTGATGCAAGTAGAAGTGTTGAAGAGATTGGGTCTGATGTGGTGAGGATGATCTCCTCGTTTGTGTGACCCCAAGTCATGACTCCCTCTAAGCCGGTCACATCACTTTGGCTATTTTATCATTCCCTACTTATTAATATTTTATGTAACTGAGGAATATATATATATAGCATCTGAGTACGATATCTCTTTAAGTCCTTTTATCGTGAAAGTGGGTGAGCGATTGGATAGCACAGAACAGAGATTCGATCCCATGGTTCTGCAGGGTGCTCCTATAGGAAT
>JASKKT010000030.1 GCA_030154025.1 Methanolobus sp. | reverse complement strand
AGACAACTGTAAACATCAGGTAAGGCAACACAATATTGTTCCTGACCGCAAAAACAAGCAGAGGACTGAATTCATATGCAAGTATATTGTCGATGCTGCCTGCAAAGTAAAAGGTCAGCGCATAATCGATGATCACGGAGATTGAAAGGAAGGAAGGGATTAATTTATAGTTGTGATAGATCGATAGAATATTCCGCAATATTTGATACATAGTCTCTTATCCTGCCAAAACTATCAATGATGATTTCGTTAAATTCAGTATCTGCTAATTGAGCAGCAGCGATCTTATCATTTATACTCTGCCCTCTCTCAAGCACCTGATTTCCAAGGACATTGTCAGATCTTCTTAGTGTCTCAAGAGAGTCCATAAACAGACTCTGGAGGTCCATGCATATTTCTTTAAGGTGCTTTAAGGACTCAGGTTTAATTTTAGTGTTTAGACTATGAAGAGCTATTTTGGATATATGATCCCCTATTCTCTCAATATCGCTACCTGAAAGACGATAATAAAAAGCTTCTGTCAGGCTGAGAGAATCATTCTTAGAGAACCTTCTCAGATTCAGCCTGCTAACAAACTGTTTCGATACCAGAATAAACAAACGATCGACATCATCGTCCCTTTTGAGGACATCGTTGAACACTGAAAGATTGTTACTTTCAAAAGCCTCATGGAGCTCATCAAACATGAGATAAACGATTGAAGACATTCGCTTGATTCCTTTTTCAATGGTAAACTCATCTATATCCAGATAGTTCTGGATTACAAGCGATCTATTGTTGCTCTCAGCAAGTTCAAAGCCTACAAGGCGGCTGCATAAGTTCCTTATATCCTCCCTTAATTTGTCTGATATCTGATCACTATTAATCTCAATGGACTTGTAGTTGCTGACTATATAAAGGCCGACAATATCCCTTTTCAAATGCTCAGGAGGCTTTTCAGCCGTTATCTTTTTTTTATCCGCGCCTTTTTTTGTCCCGGGTGGCCTGATAAGGAGTGAACCGTCATCGTTGTAAATGATAGAAAGAGGGGAGCCGGATTTCAGTTTCTCTTTCGAAGCCCATTTCTTGGGAAGCGTGACAATATATGTTGACTTTCCCGTTACCTGTACTTTCCTAATATCCATATGAATCACTGAATGTTGCTATAGCTTAAGCAACAGGCAGAAAGATTAAATAAGTACCCTCCATAAATATATAGAGACTATACGGACTATATATCCAGACATCTGCAAGCCGGGAAAAATGCTTATATCAAAATCGATTCCGGGTTTATCCTCCCACTTCTTATCATATGGTCCGCCAGCACCAGCGCCACCATCGACTCGGCCACCGGCACCATCCGGGGTGGAATCGTCGGGTCATGCCGCCCGCGTACCTCGAGGTCTGTTTCCCTCATCTCGGCCAGATTAACGCTTCTCTGAACCTTTGATATGGAAGGTGTCGGTTTTACGGCAATGCGGCATATCAGAGGCAGGCCTGTTGAAAGTCCACCTATGATCCCGCCTGCATTATTGGTCTCCGGAACAGGATACCCGTCCTCCATAACAAAAGCATCGTTCATCTGGCTGCCTTTCATGCGGGCACATTCAAAGCCTGCGCCAACCTCAACACCTTTGATGGCACCTATGCTCATGAGCGCTGCTGCGATATCGGCGTCAAGCTTGCCGAAAACCGGCTCTCCAATTCCTGCGGGCACTCCTGTTGCGATGATCTCCACAATACCGCCGATACTGTCGCCCTCATCACGTGCACGCCTCACCTGCTCAAGCATCTTTTCGGCAGCCTGCGGGTCTGCACACCTGACAGGATTCTTTTCAACATTTTCACGGATATCGGTGAATGTGACATTTCCGGCCTTCACGCCGCCAAGCTCGGTGACGTGGGCAAAGACCTCGATACCATAAAGGGACAGGAGTTTTTTGGCAACCGCGCCGGCTGCCACCCTGCCGATGGTCTCCCTGCCGGATGACCTGCCACCGCCCCTGTGATCCCTGATACCGTACTTCTCCTGATAGAAGAGATCCGCATGTCCGGGACGGGGGATATCCCTGATATAATCATAAGCGCTCGGATTGGCATTCCTGTTCCATACCAGCATGGATACCGGACATCCCGTAGTCATCCCTTCGAACAAGCCGGAGAGCATCTCCACTGTATCGGATTCCGGGCGTGGGGTCGAGACCTCGCTCTGGCCTGGGCGCCTGCGGTCCAGATCCTTCTGTACGTCCTCCACCGAAAGTTCAAGTCCGGCGGGCACTCCGTCTATAACCACACCCACTGCTTTTCCATGCGATTCACCCCAGGTGGTAATCCTGAAAGAGTGACCAAAGATGTTTCCTGGCATATTGGTATAGTAGCCCTGATGCTATTTATAATTTTGACTGTTATCTGCAGGTTCGATGTGCACAAGCACTTCCTGAATGCCGTCGAAGTTTTCCTTGATACGGTACTGGACAATGTGGGCAATTGTATGGGATTTATAAGTAGGCATCTCGGGGTCAACTTCTATGTGCATATCCACATACACACTGCCCTGAGGACCCCGCGTGCGTATATTATGGCATCCCCGCACACCTTCCACCCTGCACACCACATCCATCAGCCGGGCAGGATCAATGGAAAAGCGATCACAGAGTATCGAGGCACTGCTGAATATTATCTCAACTCCCGCATGCAGGATCACAATTGCCACCATTATGGAGATTATAGGATCGACTACGGGATAGCCTGCATGTATGGCTGCCAGTCCCAGAAGCACTGAGACCGACACGTAGATGTCACTTTTCGTATGAGCAGAATCTGCCAGCAGAACCTCGCTCTGTAGCTCTTTTCCTTTTCTCCTCTCATAGGTGGTGACCGCATAGTTCACTCCCATGGTACCCAGCATTATAATGAAGCTGAACGTTGTGACCTCAGGACTGGTGCCGTTCCCGAATCGTTCTATTGCAGAGCGGACTATCTCAAATGCAACCACCCCGAGTATGAATGCAATAAAAATGGCAGCCAGGGTCTCGAACTTCCTGTGCCCGTAAGGATGGTCTTCGTCGGGAGGTTTTGAGGCGATCTGGATACCAATAAGCCCTATGACGTTGGATACGCCATCAAAAAGAGAATGGTACCCATCAGACTGCATGCTGAGCACGTTGGTGTACATGCCATAGATGATCTTGGCGATAGCAACAACAAGGTTCAGCAAGAGTACATACCACATGACCCTTTGTATCTTCCTGAACCTTATCGTTGCCGCGTTCATACTAATCAATACCATCACGACAGATATAAAGTGTCTGATTTTTATAACTAAAAAAAGAAGGCTACACAATAATGTTTTTACAAACCGACCGTCCAATATATAATTATAAATATTATAAAATGTTAAGTCTTACGTGGTCAGACAATATGAATGAAACGCGGTGATATCTTGAAAAAGAACCACATCCTGTATACTCTCACAGTCCTTCTGCTTTTGACCTTTTCATCCACATCAGGCTGTATTGACACTCCTGCGGCACCTGCTGCATTTGCGGACAAGAATGCCCTGGACAGTTACGGATGGTCGCAGGTTGGGACTGTCGAACAGAAAACGATCGAGCAAAAGATAAGCACTTCGACCAGTATCAGTGTCAATAGCACTGTTGTTAAATACCGCAACGACAGGCTTGAGAAGGATATTGAGAGCCAGATGCAGGAATTCAGGGACCAGTACAGGCTGCCTGACAGCTTCGGAGTACCATATATCACCTCTGAGGTCCAGGTCAATCGTATCACTCTTCCGGCTGGAGCAAGGCTGCCAAGTGATATGATGAACAGGATACTGGAAAGCAAATCAAGGGAAATGAGCTCGGAAAACAATATCGATGACCTCAGGTCAAGCGGCACAAGGCAGATCACCTTGAAGAGTGGCCTTACAGTCCCGGTCCATACATATGAGGGAACCAGAGGCTCAGGCAATGAGAGCCTCGGAGTGATCGGAATTATTGCAGCATACGAGAGTGAGGAATCCAGTACTATCATCACAGGCATTGTTCCAAACGGAAGCATGTCCGTAAACCTTGGACCTGTGAATGGTACGCTCTATACCATAGATGGGGAAAGGGAACTTGAGGAGATGCTTAAGCTCATCAGTACGATCCAATAGATCAGCAAACAATCACAGAAACCACAGGTGCTGTCCGGTCTGCACCTTGGGTCTTTTTTATGTCACTTTCGAAGAAAGCCCCAGGTATCAAATATGGTAATAAAGTCCCTGCCGTAGAGCATACCTATGAACATATTATTCCTCCAGAGTCATCGGGCCAGAGAGATAAAAAGAGGAGCTCTCCAGTGCCACCTTGCAGGGATCATTTTAGTGCAGCTCATAAACCGGGAAGGGCAGCAATCCGGAAAATAAGAAAATGATCAGCACGGACAGAAAAGTGGACGAGACCATCAAGAGAGAAGAACCTGTTCTGTTGAGGGGGATTGGCTTCGTAATCTCCCACATATCCGGGATTTATTGCATAAATATTCTTTGCATGTACCTCTGAAAGAAGTACCTGCAGGGATCCAGACATCAAAACTTCCAAGAGGCAACTTCCACAAACCGGAAAATATAATTCAGATAAGTCCCGAGTTGAAGAATATGGTAAAGATCGCAGTTACAGGAAAGGGCGGTGTCGGGAAGACGACACTTTCCGGGACCCTGGCAAGGATGCTTGCAAGGGACGGATATGATGTGCTTGCTATTGATGCGGATGCGGATATGAATCTTGCATCTGCCGTCGGCGTGAAAAATCCTCCCAAGCCCCTGACCGATTACCAGGAACTTATCGAGGAGAGAGCCGGGGAGAAAGGGGGCATGTTCAAGTTCAACCCCAAGGTTGATGATATTGTGGATATGCTTGGTGTTGTGGGCCCCGATAATGTTAAGATGCTGGTGATGGGAACCATTGAGAGGGGAGGGAGTGGATGCATGTGTCCGGCTTCTGCATTCCTGCGCGCCTTCCTGCGGCATGTTACCCTGAATGAGGCAAGCGCAGTCATTCTGGATATGGAGGCAGGCATAGAGCATCTCGGCAGGGCCACCACCCGCGGTATCGACCTGATGATAGTAGTGGTCGAGCCTGGGATGCGGTCCATTGAAACGGCCCAGAGGATCAAGGAGCTGTCCGAGGGCATAGAGATAAAACACCTTGCAGCTGTGATCAATAAGGGCAATGCAGCCAATATCAGGCCGCATCTTGAGAAGCTTGGCATCCCGGTCCTGGGAGAGATACCATACGACCCGGAGCTCGCGCAGGCCGATCTGATGGGCCTTGCACCCATTGACGTGGGCGGCAAATGGGTGGATGCTGTAAGGGATATCAAGGAAAACATGCTCAGCATGATAGGGACTTTTGGAAAGACGAAATAGACAGAGGTCAACTGATGCCGCTAAAAACGTCATACCACATGACAGAGCCTTACACAACAAAGGATGGTTCATCCATCCGGGAACTGATGCATCCTCTTGTGCATGGGAACCGGACACAGAGCCTTGCAGAGGCAACTGTCATGCCCGGCTGTGAAACCCTCTGCCACAGGCACGCCATGTCCGAGGAAATATACTATATCATCGAAGGCTCGGGCAATATGACAGTCGATAACGACACATTATCAGTGAATAAGGGAGACAGCATCTGCATCCTCCCAGGAAAATACCATAGCATCAGAAACACAGGCAAGGTACCCCTGAAGATACTATGCTGCTGCTCGCCTCCGTATTCTCATGAGGACACCGAGCTGCTCCAGTGAGCCCGGTTGCCGCGCACTCACACGAAAACGAGGGGGTCTCAGGAAGAAAGAATAGAAAAAGGGGCTTTTAAGAGGGGCTTTTAAAGTATGTTGAGTCACTTTTAGGAGACATCACGACAAAATTTTTCATCTTTTCTCGTACAATTACCCTCTTCAGGACATCAAAATCATTAATGAGAAACCCTTTTATAGAATAAGGACACTTCTTGCCCTAAGACGAGGAAGGTAGTATGAGGCGCCTGGAAACCACCACGCTTTAAGGCGCCTCTTTCCTTACGAATCCGAAATATTCCCCAATATTTCTTCTTAGGCTTGCGAGTGACCCATACTCGCACTGCCTAATAGGCACTTTGCTTATATAACCTAACCTGTTCTTAATCTCACGAACGAATATATAATTTGCTGACTGACATTATTTTAATGATATTGAAATTTCATCCCGGCTTGTAAGAGAGGTTAATGTTGTATTAGCCAAAGGCAAAGAGTGTTATTAAACTTTCTCTAATGTTTGTGTAACTAAATGCATTTTTATTTAAATCAGTATAAATAGCAATAGAGGCGTATTTGATATGGTTGAGTGAGAACAGATGAGATCGTGATTAGAGGATGCGACGCAAATGAGAAAGTCATTACTTGATGTTGTCTTCATGTCAAAGAAACGAAAAGGAGTTCTTCTGCTTCTACAGGATGAGGCAAAGGATATGGATTTTCTCCTCAGTTCTCTCAATACGACCAGACAGGCACTGCTCCCTCAAGTGAAGGTACTGGAAGAACATTATCTTGTTTCCCACTATAAGGATACTTATGAGCTGACAACTATTGGTAAATTGATGACAGATGAAATGGTTCCGCTGGTAGGTGTCCTGGAAGTTCTTGATGTTGACATCGACTACTGGGGAACTCATGACTTTGATTTTATCCCGCCTGGCCTGCTGAAAAGGATCAAAGAGTTAGAACATTGTGAGATCATAACTCCTCACCTTACAGAATTGTATTCCCTGCACAAGACCTATCATAAGGACAAAACAACAGAGCATGTTCATTCGGTCGGTAATATCTTTTATCCTGATTACCAGTCGAGGTTCACTGAGATGATAGATAATAAAATCACAATTGATTATATCATCTCTGAGAATCTGTTCGATAAGATCAGAACTGAAGATTACTCCTACTTCAAATCAGTTATCAAAAGCGGTTATTTTAACCTATGTGTTTACCATCAGAAGATGAATTTCCTGTTCTTTACGTTTGATGATTACCATATTGTCATAAACCCATTGAAGAATAATGGGGACATTGATACGAAATATATGCTGTGCAGTGCGAGAGATGCGCTTAAGTGGGGAAAAGACCTGTTTGACTACTACCTTAGGGATTCCACACAGATCACTGATATTTGATCACTCGTTTTAGGTTGTGGTCTGCTGCTCACATGAAGTAAAGTATCACCGGTAGCAATATCACCCCCATGGCATGACTCTTGCGTACTTTTAAAAACGGAGCAAGCATCCCTATCGAAGTGGAAATTATAAAGATAACCAGTCCGAACAGTCCTGTGAAGAGCACTACAAGTAAAGCAAGCACCGATATGACAGAATAGCAGAGCACTGGATAATCTATAGACAAAAGCCATACGTGAACCCTGTCGCCCAGATAGATGGTGGAGAAGTAGGACATTATCGCGGTCAGGGCGATGGCGCATAGGAATAATACGATGGCTGATGGGCCCAGGCTCACGCCATCAAGCAGGTCGTTGATTACCACCATGGCACCGTTCCTTGTTTTGCCGATAACTGCAAGGGCGACTAGGCCGAATATGGCATTACAGGTATTCACACCGGAAACTGATACAATGAACTCTTTTGCCGAACTGAGCATGTCTTCATCGGAGTAGCGTGCGTATCTGTTCTCTTTCTTTGAGAGATCCTGTCTGATGAAGAGGCGCGCGAACACAGTGGCGATGGAAGAGGATACACCTGGCAGCCATGCGACCAGCGAACCTGAAACACCCCCCACAAGGATACCCCTGAAGATACGCTCCCTTTCCAGCTCGAGCCTGGAGCGCAGCTGCACCGGGATCACAGGGTCCGACATCAGGCTGATGATAAGCTGCGACGAGCCGAAGAGGCCGCTGAGTAGTGGAAGCAGTATGGATGGCTCACCCAAGGAAATGATCGGCCTCATGAGATACTCCGTTCTGAAAGCGAAGACCCCCAGCAGCCCGCTCATCGTGAAGACGATTAATGCAAAGAACCTGCTCTTCCAGTGAGAGAGAGAGCCCTGACCCCGGACATGCTCTCCCCTTTCGGTCATTATCATGATCAGAACAACAAGAATGAGTATCCATGCGAGATAAGCCTGTATCAGCGGGTATGCTGTTACGATGAACAAGGACAGGGGAAAGGCTATGAAAATAGCGAGTGCAACGGAGCCTGCACTGCCAAGGGCGGAAAGGCGGACTGCCTCGGCACCCCGGCCCTCCAGCAGAAGAGTGTGACCGGGCAGGACTGCCAGAGCAGTGTCATCATTCGGGGCCCCAAGGAAGATCGCAGGTATAATGTCGTGGAAAGTGTGCGAGAGGGAGTTTGACAGGATGATCACTGCAATATAGAACACCGGCACCCCGCTGTCCGATAGCACGGGGGACATAGCGAGCAGTACCAAGGCAAAGTTGTTGGTGTGAATACCCGGGATCAGGCCGGATATAATCCCCAGGAGATAACCGGCAACAATGGAAGCTATGAATAATACCAGTGAGATATCTCCGAGCATGGCAGCCGTTTTCCTTCCTCTTCTTTACTTCTGAAGCCAGAATATTAAAATTGTATTTAATTTTTTTCATTTTGTTCTGCAGGGACAAACAATATTTATACTAATGCTCCGTTGCAAAGGCTGATGGAACCCACGGTACTCAAATGCGACAAATGCAGCAAGGATGCGATCATATTCCAGAAATATTCCGGCATGCATCTGTGCAAAAAGCACTTTATTGAAGATGTTGAGCGCAAGATAAAGCTGACCATCAGGAAACATTACAGTATAAAACGGAACGAAACCATCGCTGTAGGGCTGAGCGGTGGCAAGGACAGCAATACAACGCTTTACATACTGCACAAGATATTCGGAGGACGGCCGGATATCCGCCTGGTCGGTATCTGTATAGATGAGGGGATCGAAGGTTATCGCCCCAAAACCATCGAATCCGCCCGGGAGATGACATCACAGCTGGGTATTGAACTCATTGTACGCTCCTTCATGGAAGAGTACGGGACCAGCATGGATCTGATAGCACCACAGAAAAGGGAGAAAGGAGCATGCAGCTACTGCGGGGTCCTCAGGAAATCCCTGCTCAACAAAACGGCGCTTGAGATCGGAGCAACAAGGCTTGCCATAGGTCACAATCTTGATGATGAGGCGCAGACCATCCTCCTGAACCACCTCAAGGGTGATGTCTCAAGAATGGTAAGGCTGGCCCCTCCCAAGGAACTGGAAGGGCTGGTACTGCGCATGAAACCATTGCGCCAGATACCGGAAAAAGAAGTTGCCCTGTATGCTTACCTGCACGACCTGCCCCTCGGTTTTGGGGGATGCCCCTATGCGCACGAAGCCATGAGAGGGGAGATCAGGGTCCTGCTTAATGACCTTGAAGTGAACCATCCCGGAACAAAATACGCACTTGTGAGTGGGTTTGATAAGATATCAGGCATCCTGGGAAGGGAACTCCCGCAGGAGGGACTCTCGAATTGCCGCATATGCGGACAGGCCTGCACCGAAGATGTATGCCAGGCTTGCAAGCTGCTGGGGCGCGATCAGTGATCGAGGATATAATCCTCGATGGAATAGAGTTTCCTGCCGCTCCGGTTCAGGTACAGGCGGGTCCACCATATGATCGTGAGCGGCTGTATCACCAGCAATGTCAGCATGAAATTCGTCAATGACCATATCTGCGAAAGTGCTTCGACATAGCCTGCAAGCTCCCCTATAAGTCCTGACATTACTGCAATAGCCATCAGAAAAAGCCACAGTCCTATGGTGCTGGACTTGTTGGACAGAAAAACGGACACACCTTTTTCAATTGCGCTTACCGGATCAAGGCCATCCAGTACAAGTGCATACTGGACGAATATAAGAGCAATGCTCACTACCAGAAGATAGAAGAACCATAACAGAAGCCCGAAGATGAGCATGAAAGTGCCTGCAATGGCCTGCTGGGGATTGTCGATCAGGACTCCAAGGTCTCCGATCGAAAGTATCCCTGGGATCATGAATACTATCCCTGCGAGCGAGATCAGTAACACCAGGATGCGTGTGAGGAACATGTTCACCAGGTTCTTCATACCATACTCGTACATGTCCCTTATACTTGTATCACCTCTCTCGGAAGCCTCTTTAGACATACCGATGGCTCCTGCCAGGAAGAAAGACTGTATCAGGATGTAAAGCAGTACGAAGACAATCCCGAATGCCAGGAGGGACCAGAAACTGCCGGTAAGCAGAGATTCAGTTATAGCCATGAACTCATCCGGGGTCAACTGCTCCGGATTGAGGCTGCCGGTCGTGGCTGCCGGGAGGATGAAAAATGATGCAAACAGCACGAGGGATACGAGTACCAGAAAAACCGTTGACAGGATCTCCAGAATAAAGGGTACGCAGATTGCAAGGTTTCGCTTCCATGTACTGAAACCTTTGTGTACGACAGTGGTAATATCCTCTTTCATAGGTCTTTCTCCGAAATTATAGTCAATAGGAGATAGGCATTTATATATATAGCCTTCCTTTTTAAGAAAAACAGATTCAACTTAAAAATATCAAGTTACTTATATATAATCACCTGCCTATTTATCTTCCCGGGTACAGATGATGGTAAAGCCTAAATAGGATGATGACGTCTAGATTTTTGCGCGGGTGCTTTTTTCATACACTAAACCCCACTCCCCAAATACATTAAACCCCCACTCCCTAACCCGCGCAAATCCTTTTCATTGTTGATCATTTAGTTATGCATACTGGTCTACATATCCGGGACATGGCATGACAGGAATATACCGAACACTGATTATGGCATTTGTTAATGGCTTCCCTGTAATGCAGATTTAGCAAAGACAGAATGACCTAAATCTTTTTATTTATCTGATACGCTGCCCTGTTGCCAGACTACTGGGAAGAAAAAACCGGCTTCTGTGAGATTTTAAAAAAGAAATGGTTTCCGGCTTAGCCGGAAACATTGCGGTCTTAGAAGATACCTGCTCCGATAAAGAGTGCGGAGAACAGGATAGCTACCATGTTAACTACCTTGATAAGGGCGTTAAGGGCCGGTCCTGATGTGTCCTTGAACGGGTCGCCCACGGTATCACCGACAACCGCTGCCTTGTGAGCGTTAGAGCCCTTGCCACCGTACATGCCGTCCTCGATGAGTTTCTTGGCATTGTCCCATGCTCCTCCACCGTTGTCCATGGTAAGGGCAAGCAGAAGACCACACACAATGATACCGATAAGGAGGCCACCAAGTGCTGCAGGGCCAAGTACGAGTCCTACGATGAGCGGTACGAAGATAGCAAGGATACCGGGGACTGCCATCTCGCGGATCGCAGCTGCGGTCACGATGTCGACACACTTGCCGTATTCCGGCTTTGCAGTTCCTTCCATGATACCTGGGATCTCTCTGAACTGGCGACGTACCTCGTTGACTATACCGAAGGCTGCCTTACCCACTGCCTGCATTGTTACGGCTGTGAATATGAACGGGAGCAGTCCTCCGATGAACAGTCCCACAAGGACTACCGGCTGGTCGAGACTCAGGTTTATCGGGAAGTCCCCGGGGCTTACCTTGTGCCTGTAATCTGCGAACAGTGCCAGGGCACCGAGTGCCGCAGAACCAATGGCATATCCCTTTGTGACAGCCTTGGTGGTGTTACCCACAGCGTCCAGTGAGTCTGTGACCTTGCGTACGTTGGAAGGCATGCCTGCCATTTCCGCTATTCCACCTGCGTTGTCAGTGATGGGTCCGTAGGAGTCAAGGGCAACGATCATTCCAGTTGTGGAGAGCATTGCTGCTGCTGCTATTGCAATACCGTAGAGGCCAACCGCTGGGTCGGTAGCTCCGCCTACAACAAAGAAGGATGCAAGGATACCGATCACAATTGCTACTACCGGGAGTGCTGTGCTCTCAAAGCCCATTGCAAGACCGGAGATGACGTTGGTACCGGCACCTGTCTCGGAAGCCTTTGCAATCGTCTTTACAGGGCGGAATGACTTGGAGGTGTAGTACTCTGTGAATACCACCATGAGCACCATTATGGTAATGCCTACGAGGGCTGCATAATAGAACTTCATGTCACCCATGAGGGATGTTGTAACAAAGTAGAATGCTATCAGTGAGAGTACTGCAGAGCCTGCGACACCCTTGTACAGTGCATTCATGATGTTACCGCTGCTTCCAACCTTCACGAAGAACACGGATATGATGGAAGCAAATATTGCAACTGCGCCGAGTATGAGCGGATAGAGGACTGCGTTGGGGTACGAGGATATGATGATCGAACCAAGGAGCATTGAAGCAAGTACTGTGACCACGTATGTCTCGAATAGGTCAGCACCCATGCCTGCACAGTCACCGACGTTGTCACCGACGTTGTCAGCTATAACGGCTGCGTTACGCGGGTCGTCCTCGGGGATACCGGCCTCGATCTTACCGACAAGGTCTGCACCGACGTCGGCAGCCTTTGTGAAGATACCGCCGCCAACCCTGGCAAAGAGACTGATAAGACTTGCACCGAAACCGAAACCAATTACAAGGTCCACATCACCGTAAAGGATGTAAAAGCCGCTGGTACCAAGCAGTGCAAGACCTACCACTGCAAGACCTGTGACCGCTCCGCCACGGAATGCAACGGACATGGCCTTCTGCAGCCCTTTGGAAGCAGCCTGTGATGTCCTGACATTGGCCCTGACAGAAACGTTCATACCGATGTATCCGGCCAGTGCGGAGCTTATTGCACCAGCAAGGAAACCCACAGCAATCTTGGTTCCGTCCTCGAGCAGGAAGAAGATAAGTGCTGCAAGTATCACGGCCACTACGGCTATGGTCTTGTACTGACGATTCAAGTATGCCATCGCACCCTCCTGGATGGCGCTTGCTATCTCCTGCATCTTTTCATTGCCAGCATCCTCTTTAAGGATACTGCGCGCAAAGATCCCAGCAAATAACAAACTGATCAGACCAGCAAGAGGGGCAAGATAAATTAAAGATTCCATTTTAAAACTCCTCTCAATATACTTCTGTTACGAATTGTAAATCTGTTCACTCTTTATGCATAAGTGTTAACCGGGGCAACAAACCACTGCTGGATGGCCCGTTGCATAATTTTTAAACAATTACCGGCTATAATAGAGATATATTATATTTAAAGGTAGGCTGAATTATGCCACCTTCAATATGAACTTATCGATTGGTTCCCGGGCTTTAAATCCCGCCGCCTATCTGCATTAGTTCGAATTCTATGCTATCCGGCACATCGACTTTGAACACGAAGACGTTGTACCTCAGTTTCCTTGCAGCAGCCACTGCATTCTTTTCCTCGGGAGAGAGGATGCCGTCTGCGTTTGCGATGCAGAATGACTTCTTGCCGTTGTTCACAAGGAAATCGAAATACTGCCCGAAATCACGCAGGAATCCCATGAGCTCTTCCAGTTCTTCCCACTTCTCACACATATGGATATGCTTGGTTGCGGAATTGCTCACGTACCAGTCACGGCTCATGTAGGGATACTTGTCATACTGTTCTTTGAGTTCATCACGGGCTTTCGAAATAGCAGTGGTGTCACATCTTATGTCAACCCATTTCCATCCCTGCTGGGAGAAATACCTTGAAGCAACGATCACAACTATCTTATCCATATCCTGTTTTTCCAGTTTCATACGACCACCTAAAAATCATCATCCTGTGAATAGCTCCTGTTGAATTTGAGGGCTATCTCGGCCTTTTTGAGCTCCCTGCCAAGATATCCGGCATGTTCGAGCCTTGAGACAAGACCCCTGTCGATAAGCGTGTCCATCACCGCAGCAGCAGTCTTCCCTACCACCGACATAGTGTCATGCTCTGCAAGGATGAGCCCTCCATTGCCATTCTCATCAGGGATTATACCTATCCTGACGCTGCCAGCCGGATCAAGCTTCCACATCCTGCCTGATTGGGCCTCTATGAAGTCCCCAGGCGGGACAGCGTCTGTGCGTCTTCTTTTTTCTTTTATCCCCATCAGGTCTATGCCAAGATCCTTGGGGGAGCTATCCCTTTCACGCGCCAGCAGCATCATAAGGGACGCCATGCTGAGCTCCTTTATGGAACCCTGGGCCTTGTTGCTGTACTCAGGCGTGAAGAGTATGCTGGCGCCCACATCAGCCCCGATGCCGCAAAGAGTAGCATTGGCACCTGCGGAATCTGCGTCCAGGAGTTCCGTGACATTCCCGACCCCGAAGAACACGGGGACATCCGGGTGAAGGCAATGGAACTCTTTGTACCTTACAATTGAATCAACAATGCCATGTCCTATTGGGTCAAGCACCGGATCAGCTATTATTCTCCTGATGCCTGCCTGCCTGGCTGCAGCGATGTTCCTCTGAAGACTCTCAAGGCCTTCATCAGGGTCCGGGATGACTACGGCAGGCACACCTGAATCAGCAATACGTGGACCAAGAATATCGATATTACTGCTGTCCAGGCTGAGCACCATATCCACGCCTGTCCCCAGTGCCCGCATAAGAAGCTCCGTGTCGAGGGTATCTATGCTGACAGGCAGCCGGGTCACAGACCGGGCAATCCCGATGGCGCGCTCGACATCATCAGGTGTCGCATGCAGGGAAGCGCCAAGGTCAATTATGTCGGCACCTTTTGCCACAAAAGAGCTTATCTTCCTGGCGAGAGCATCGTTTTCCATTCCGGTTGCATTGACCACTTCCGCCATAACCTTCATCCGGCTGTTGCCGCCCAGTTTAAGGTTGCCGAGCATCATCGCGGGTACTGCCATATCCTCAAGCTCCCTGGCCTTTTCCAGTGCCATCTCCCGCCTTACACCAACAAGCAGCTCGCATGCAGGGACCTTTGTCGAGAATTCTATACTGCCGGCAAAGGGAAGCACATAGGACAGGTCATAGGCATGCTTTGGTCCAAGGCGGATACTGCATCCGAGCCGGGCTTCGGCTTTTGAGAAATCCCCTGACACCAGTCCGGGCAGGAAGATAATATCGTAATCAAATCGGGGAACTTGCTTTTCAATGGCAGCCAGCAATTTACCTGGAGTGATAAAGGCCGCTATCTTCGTATCAGCAACAATAACATCAGCATTGGCACCTGCCGACTTCCTTACAGCCATCTCCGCCAGATGACCCGTGGCAACCAGTATCTTCATGGTCTAAAATGGTAATGCTACCTGATAAGAATATCCTTTTTAAAAAAGTTGCATGGCCGTGCCACTATGACACGGCTGCGATTACTATCGATCCGGTTTATTGGATAATATCGATAATTGATCCGCCAGCGTTCCTGGAGCTCATTGGCTCTACCACTGTACGCCTAGACTTGTTGATCGGGGTTGCCGCATGTGTTGCCTGCCTGTATGCCCTTGGAGGCTCGGCTGTTGTGCTGGCTGCCCTTGCCTCATACTGCGGACCAAGCACCTGTGGGCACTGGACACCGGTCATGATGGCCATGACACGCACCTTGCCTTCGTACTCGTTGGTGATGCGTGCTCCCCAGATAACGTTAGCGCTGGGCGACAGTTCATAGGTAAGTGACGCAGCAATCTCCTCAGCCTCCTTGAGGCTAAGGTCCGGGCCGCCGGTTATGTGTACAAGGCTGCCTGTTGCGCCCCTGTAGTCCACGTCAAGGAGCGGGTGGTTCAGTGCAGCGCGCACGACATCGTCGCTCTTGTCCTGGTTCTTGCTCTCGCCCACAAGCATGACAGCAACGCCGCCGCAGCTCATGATCGCCCTGATATCAGCATAGTCAAGGTTGATGAGTGATGGCTTGGTAATGGTCTCGGTTATACCCTTAACGGTTTCGGAGATGAGCTGGTCCATGACAGAGAAAGCCTGGTCGATCGGCAGGTTCGGTACATACTCCAGAAGCCTGTTGTTATCGAGGACTATAACTGTGTCTGCTGCGCGGCGGAATTCCTCAAGGCCTTCTTCTGCCTTGACTGCCCTTGCCCTCTCAACCCTGAACGGGCTGGAGACCATGCCTACAACAATAGCTCCCTGCTCCTTGGCGATATCAGCTACTACAGGAGCAACACCTGTACCGGTTCCTCCTCCCATACCCGCTGTGATGAAAACGAGATCGGCGTTCTTGAAAACTTCCTCAAGGGTACCGCGCGCAAGTTCTGCTGCCTTGGCACCCACTTCAGGATAACCTCCGGCACCAAGGCCGCGGGTCAGTGTCTTGCCCACGAGGATCTTCTTGTCTGCACGGATGATATCAAGGTGCTGCTTGTCAGTGTTAATGGCAATTGTCTCGGCGCCTTCGATCCCGATGTTATAGAGTCTGTTGATCGTATTGTTACCTGCACCGCCACAGCCTACGATAAGGATCCTCGGCTGTCCGAACATGTCGAACTGATCATCTACTGCGATCGTCTGGCGGTACTCTTTTTCCTTTTCAGTGTGTTTTAATGCTTCCTGAACTATCGACTGCACATTCATCCCCTCACGGATATGTTACATCTCGGTATAGTATGCGATTTTTGCTATTACTAGCTTATTGCTCAAACCATTCATCAACGTTTATCAACGTTTCATAATTCTGTGATTGCTATATTTCTTTCCTTGTTTTTATACTTATGCTTTTATGTAACTTAAGTATGTGTGCAAGTGAAGCTGGCCATCTGTCATAGCTGGAAACACAACTTTGCTCAGGGTTGTGGTCACAGAACCATGGCGCGCAACAAACATGGATTGTTTCATATTTAAAAATAGTTATATATAAGTATATCTAAGCATTTCCACAGAAGCTACCTGCACATCAGGTGGATTTTGGACGATGTAGCTGGCAGGTACATCTATATATACATATGCTCTTATGTTACCTCACCTTTGGAAAGGGGCCAGTGGAAAATTCCCTTATAAAGGAACCGAATTATGATCAAGAAACTACTGATGTTTAATATATGAACTATAATCAAAACCTCAACGGAGAGTTTTTTTGAACACTACCATCGCACTTACAGTCTTTTTGCTGTACTGGCTATTTGTCATCACCCTCAAGAGGCGAGGGATACTGGAAAAGTACAACATAAGCACATATGGGCCTGTCCTGATGATCAGGACTACAAGGGGCCTTGACCTCCTTGACAAGCTTGCCACACCTAAGAGAGCCTGGAGGATCTATGCGGACATAGGTATCAGACTTATGTTCATCGGTATGATAGCAATGTTCCTGATTGTCATACTCTCCGACATTGCACTGCTGAGCTCCATAGGCACCAACAGCATTGCGGAGCCGGGCAAGTTCAACGAGGCAAGGAACATATTCCTCATACCGGGTGTCAATGAATTCATACCGCTCACCTGGGGGATAATTGCACTCATAGTGACACTGGTGGTCCATGAGTTCTCACATGCGATACTTTGCAGGGTGGAAAACATCCGTGTAAAATCCATGGGTATCCTGCTTGCACTCGTACCCATCGGAGGATTTGCCGAGCCTGATGAAAAGGAGCTTTTCGGTAGAGAGGACGATGACGAAGATGACAGGCCGGACCCTTACGGCGACCGCAGGCTGGGAATAAGGATATACGATGATGAAGAACCTGTTCAAAAGAAAGCCGCTCCTGATAAAATGGCAACCCGTGCCCAGAGGGCCCGCATACTTGCAGCCGGCGTTATGGCTAACTTTGTTGTGACGCTCATTGCGTTCTCATTGCTCTTTGGCCCTGTGCTGGGTGCTGTCTCACCTCTCGGAAACGCCATGATAGTTGACGTGGATGAAGGTTCACCTGCCTACGCTGCAGGACTGCGTCAGGGAATGGTCATCACGCAGCTGGATGGGACCAGTGTAAGTAATGTAAATGAACTTCTCCTTTACCTGGACTCTGTTGAAACAGGCTCCACAGTACAAGTCCATGCCGCGACCGACAGGGTCGTGTCCGTATATGAAGCTGAGGTCATGGACATCGAAGCCGAGACAAAAGGTGTGCAGGTACAGGGTGTGATCGACGGGTCACCTGCGCAGGCTGCAGGACTGGAACAGGGCATGTACATCCGCAGCATGGACGGGCAGGAGATACGAACCGTCTCTGACTTCATGGCATTCATGGATACGACCGCTTCAGGCCAGACCATAATGATAGGGACTGCTATTTACACTGACGACGATACCCCTGAGACTGCAGGAGAAGTGACAGTACAGCTGGCAGCTCATCCCGACGAAGGCGTTTCCAAGGGCTTCCTCGGAGTCTACACAGGGGGCGATGGGTATGTGAAAACACCTCTTGGCTTCTCAGTAGGCGAGTTCCCCGCACGTGAGTACCTAGATCTCCTCAGGGACATACCGGGTATGCTTACAGGTGCAGCAGGATGGATCATCCTTCTGGGCCTTCCGATAATAGGATTTGCAGGCGAGGGATTCCCGGGGTTCAGTGGTACCCTGGCACAATTCTATGAGCCCGTAGGCTGGGCCGAGCCTCTTGGCATAGGCCTGTTCTGGATAGCAAATGCACTGCTCTGGATTGGATGGCTCAACTTCTATGTGGGACTGTTCAACTGCCTGCCTGCGGTTCCGCTTGACGGGGGCCACGTGTTCAGGGACTACCTGCATGCAGCCATCTCCCGCATCACGGACAACGAGACAAAAGCAGAGCGCCTGTCAGCTGCCATAACGGCTACATTCGCACTGCTGATACTGATGTCCTTCCTTCTGATGATATTCGGACCGTACATGGTGCATGGATTCTGAAGAATGGAGAGAAAGTATCAAAGTTACCGTCTAAAGAAAAGCCACTAAGTTCAAAGGACCGATATCATGCAAAGAAGATTGTGGTACAGAACGATCATGAGGTCCTTTTTACTTACTTTTTTTATTGTTCTTGTCTATCTGCTGGTCTTCATCAACATCATGGAATATGAGCAGCAGTATGATCATGCGAATTTCATTGATGGCACATATTGGGTCATGGCCACCATCACAACGGTTGGATACGGTGACATTGTATTCACGTCAGCAGCAGGAAAGTTCTTTTCCATATTGGTGCAGCTTTCAGGCATTCCTGTTGTTTTCGGGCTGCTTTTCAATCTTCTTCTGTCACCCCTGCTGGAAAAGAACATACGGCCCAGTATGCCCATTAAGAGTCCCAAGAACTTCTCAGAGCACATAATCATTTGCGGATACAATAACCTGGTCGAGACGCTCCTGGAGGAACTGAGCGAGAACAAGGTTCCTTATGTGCTCATAGAGGAAGAAGAAGCAAGAGTAAAAGACCTCCTTAAACGCAATATCAATGTTGTCCAAGGAGATCTTTCCGATGAGACGACATTCAGAAATGTGCAGATTGGAAAAGCCAGCTTTGTGGTGGTCAACCGTTCAGATGATGTTAACGCAAACATCATCCTGACAGTTCGCGGCATAAGCGATATTAAGATCGTTGCCATAGCCGAGAATAAAGCGAATAAGAAATACATGAAGTATGCCGGCGCAACTAGCGTGATATCTCCAAAGGAGCTCTTTGGAAGATTCATTGCGAGAAAAGCCGCAGACCCTTTCCTAAAAAGGCTCACAGGCACCACGGAGTTCTTTGAAGGGATCCATATTGCAGAGTTCCCCGTTTATCCCGGAAGCCCTCTTAATGGCAAGACTCTCAAAGAAGCAGCCATCCGTGAGAAAACAGGCTCTAACGTGGTAGGGATGTGGAAAAGCGGAGCACTTTCCTTTGATGTGGAGCCGGGGAACGTCATAAAAGAGAGTTCAGTACTCTTGGCCGCAGGCACCCTCAACCAGCTTTCCGAGCTCAGGAAACTTACACAGCATACCAGGTGATCTTTATGAAAGCAGAAGACGATGGCCACATAATAGTACTCGGATGCGGAGATGTGGGAAAGCATGCCGCTCAGACACTGAAGTACTCGGGCCTGGAGTTCATAGTCATCGATTCTGATCCCAGGGCCTTTTCAGATGCGGACTACGAATACCTTGTTGGCAACGCCACGGATGAGGACATTCTTAAAAAGGCTGGTATTGAGACTGCCTCAACTGTCATCATTGCTTTGAACATGGACACGGAGGTCATATTTGCAACGCTAATTGCAAGGGGCCTCAATCCCGGATTGACCATCCTTGCGCGTGCAAATTCATACAAGTCCATTGACAAGATCTATAAGGCAGGAGCTGACTATGTTGCTGCCCTTTCCATCGTGGCGGGGCAGATACTTGCAAGAATGACTTCGCGCTGCATTGAGATGTCCTGCCGGAAGATCGACGAGGATATCATGCTTTATGAAGGCATTGAGATCGAAAAGCATACTGTCAGCAGCGAGCATGAAATTGTTGGCAGGTCCGTGGCAGAGATCGGATTAAGGGAGCGCTTTGGGTGCACGCTGATTGGTATAGAAAGGCAGGGCAGCATTATCACAGATATACTTCCATCAACTACCATACTTAAGGACGACATCATTGCAGTGATCGGTACAAAGCAGGCCATCAGCCTCTTTAAGGACAAGTACGTAAAGTGAGAAGCGGACAGACCAAAAGGGCATCATTGCAGACAGGAGCCTACCGATGGAGAACATATTCCTTATTGTCATTGTGTTTATCACCTCAGTCCTGTTCTCCATGCTCGGGATAGGAGGAGCTATATTCTATGTGCCTTTCTTCTACGGAACAGGCATGGAACTGCTTAGCGCGATCACTACGGCCCTGCTGCTCAACATTGTGACTTCCGGCTCGGCCGCCACACTCTACCTGCGAAAGAAAATGGTGGATCTGCATGCGGCAGTGCCATTGATATTGTTTGCTGCCATAGGCACACAGATAGGCGGATACCTTGCACGGCTAGCCCCGGTAAACTTACTGCTGTTCCTTTTCAGTATCCAGATGATATTTATCGGTTCTGAGATGCTTTTTGCACGGTTTGAGAGATATTATAAGGATAAAGAGATCTCAGCGCAGAAGAGAAAGTACCTGATAATAGGCGGAGGATTTGTCATAGGCGTCCTCTCCGGCCTGTTAGGGGTAGGAGGCGGCTCTTTTGTAGTTCCCATGCTAATGGTCATGGGCTACGGGATCAAATGCGCCGCCGCAACCTCGGGATTCGTTGTTGTTTTCGCATCCCTGTCTGCTTTTCTGGCACATGTATGGACATGGGAGCCTGACGCCACACTGGTGCTCTACATAGTAATGGCATCTTTCCTTGGTGCACAGATTGGATCAAGGCTGATGTACAGCAGGATCAAGGCCGACACCCTTAGAAAGATACTGGGCGTCCTGCTGCTGGTCATGGCAGCAAGGATACTGACAGGACTGTTCTAGGAACATCAGATGCAACTTCTGCGATAAATGGCTGGTTTCTTTTTCGATCAGACTGATTTTTTTGGTGTCTTCTTTACGACACACATCTACAGGGACAAGCACCAATCCTGGAAATAAGGGTTTAGAAATCCCTACCACGTCAAATCCGTGCAAATCTGTGTTGATCCGTGTCTGGAGAATAGGTCAGGAAGTGCAATCCATTTTAATTTAAAGAGACTGATTTACATGCATCTTAATCTAAGAAGTATGTTATCAAATAAAAAGTGGTGTTTTTGGAGCCAATTTAATACTCCCTTTATAGGATATTGTTGATAGAAACCTTTAATACAGTAGGTATCAATCAGTACTTCCCTGTGGGCTCGTAGGGTAGCCAGGATATCCTAATGGGCTTCGAAGAGGCCTTGTTTGCCACGAAGACACCCATTGACCCGTGTTCGAATCGCGGCGGGCCCGCTTTTTTATATTCCGTATGCCCTTTCGGAAGGATGATCATTCTTCCGTCAGATCGATCTCAAATCCCACTACAGGCTGGCCCAGACCGAAGTTCACAATGACCTGCGGGTAAAGCTCTCCCATGACGCCGACCTTCCTGCCATTCACAAGGATGTCCGCCCTTCTGCCTTCCATGAATGCAGGGTCATCTGACTCAACAACCTCATAGCCGGTAACACGCTCGCGCATGAAAGCGTCCACTATCTCCCTTATCTCAGTGAAATTGGCCTGTGAGTGGATGGACACTGCGGCAAGGTGCAGGCCATTCTTGTTATTGATGACGACATCACCCACCTCGAATATCTTCTGGGGTAGCTCCCTGTGCTGGTTCATGGAGAGGATCTCCATCAGGTTAGGCAGTATCGTCGTCCTGACCATAGTCTGGTCCTCGCTTATTGGATGAAGCACCTGTGTGACATCATCTGTCCTTTCACGGCACATCCAGTCAAAATTGATCTTCTCGCAGGTCAGGGTGAAAGGCATCACCTGGGAGTAGCCAAGACCTATCATGATCTCCCTGACAGATGAGCTGGTCTCAGATACGGGATGAGACTTGCCCACTGTGGCATTCATAGGGAATATCGCAGGGATATTGTTGAAACCGTACCCAACGGCAATATCTTCAATTATATCTGAATTGTCAAGGATATCCGCGCGGTATGCGGGTATCGTCACCTCGATAATACCCTTGTGGAGTTCCTGTGCGCCAAACCCCATCCTGTTGAGCTGTCTCACGATCTCACTCACCGGAAGATCAAGACCCACGAGAGCATCGACTTCTTCCTTCCGCAGGATCTTTACACGGGGAGAGAGATCAAGGGGTATGTGCTCTGTCCCGTCAGCCTTGACCACCTTCACATACTCAAGCTGGCCGCCACGTTCTGCAAGCGCTGCTGCCACTATGTTCAGGGCCGTATAGACCTCTGAGCTCAGGCCTGTAACATCGATCAGCAGGTCAGTGGTGTTCTCGTTCACCATCGTTAGCGTACCGTTAATGATAGGCGGGAATGAAAGGACATTGTTGTTGGCATCCAGTATGAGCGGGTACCTGTCAAAGCCATCCAGTATGCCTGCGAACCGCACACCCTTCGGATGTTTCCCGAGTATTTCCCTCATGGACATGGGTTCTGTAAAGTCCAGGGGTACGAACCTGAACTCAGGGTCAGCGGCAATGTATCTGAAAGGAGCCTTTACCTTTGAAAGATCATGCACGCCGATGGACACTTTTTTCCTGTCACGGCCAAGACCCCAGTGAAGGGCTTCCTGCAGGTCCATCAGGGACTTGATGGAGGTG
The DNA here is from genome assembly GCA_030154025.1 of Methanolobus sp. Classification (GTDB taxonomy): domain Archaea; phylum Halobacteriota; class Methanosarcinia; order Methanosarcinales; family Methanosarcinaceae; genus Methanolobus. The sequence continues at coordinate 2,682 of JASKKT010000030.1, read as the reverse complement.
GAAGTGAAACTGAGGCCCCTTACAACGGCACAGGCAAAGACAGGGCGTATATCCTCTATCCGGGCATCCATGTTTATTTCTATCTGATAGGGCCTTACCTCATAATCACGAAGACCGGGCTCAATGTCAAGGAAACCTCTCATGGCACGTGCTACGCCCTCTACGCTATAGAGATCCGGGCGGTCCGGGAAGAACTCGATATCGATGGACTCCTCTTCAATACGCTCTATATCAGCACCGATCATGGGCACGCGCTTTATTATCGTGTCCTTGTCGGTCCCTGTAAGCTCTTCAAGATCGTTGTATGGTAGGGTTATTATTGGCATGCAGGATATCCTCTCTGTCCCGTGTCACTATTCTAGCTGAACATATCAACCTTTAGATTTAATGTTTTTGATTTAAGGAAACAATGCCTTTATTTCGGTCGGGAACGCAGCTATGAATGGACAGCAGAACATCTATGTACATAAAATCCGGAATATAAAACCATTTTGTACATTATCCAATAAAAAGGCAGCCCACTGTCCTATAATAATAACTTTTTATGTCCATTTGGATTTTAAGCATGTACATGACTCTATCAAAAGGCTGTGAGACAGGAGCTTTCCGTCTAGCTGTAGGTTTATTGTTGCACTGTTCAAGGTATTCAAGGATGCAATACATTTAATAACTATTATAATTATAATAAAAATATAATATATCTGTCATACGTAATTCATATTATTTTATCAGGTGACACTCATGGCTGATGCTCAAAATGAAACCCTGCAAAAAACAGAGCTTGAAAAAGCCAAGGCTGAAGATGAAACCATAAACGATACAGTATCTGACGATACTTCATTAGCATCTGAAGAACCCATCGACGTGTCAGTAAGCGACACTGAGAAGCAGGAAAATGAAGAGAACGAAGACTCTCTGGATGCTTCAAATCTCCTGGAGAAGCTGGCACAGATCAAAAAATCTGACCAGAAGCTTGAGGAGGAATTCAATTCCCTTATACTGAAAGGCTCATCCTCGTCAGAGACCGGTAAGACATCGGATGAGACAGGAATCCTTGTCCCCAAATCCGGGAAAAACAATGAGGCAAAGGAAAAGGAGCTTGCACCTGAAAGTGAAGAGCTCGACATATTATTACCCAAATCAGCGGGATTTGGTCCGGTAAAAAGGAGTTTCCCGGGGAAGAAAATAAAGGAGGATACCCCTAAGAAGGATGATGAGGCGCAGTCCAAAGTCAAGAGCATACTTGAGGAGAAAGCCAAGGAAGAAAAGCTTGTGCCCCTGGAAGAGGAAAAGGCCTCTGCTGAGGCTGAAGCCGCAATAGAGAAGGTCGCAGAAGAGACTGTTGAAGAAGAGAAAATCGGATTCATCGCTAAGATCAAGAGCCTGTTCAAAAAAATAGAGGTTGATATCGAACCCTATGACCCCCAAGTACACGGCCCCATATCAGAATTCAAGGGAGTCGAAGGGTACGAAGAAATAGAGCGCTACTGGGTCAACGAACCTTACACTTTCATAGTCGTTCTCTATAACGAAGAGATAAATCATCACCTTTACTATGTGGTTGAACCGGAGCTAACAGATTTTGAGAAGGTGTTCCTGGAAGAGATAAGGGACAGGCTGCGTGACGTACTTCTGGTGGAGGACATTGACGAGGATGCATGTGACAAGGAAGCTGTCCTGGACACCAAGATATGGTCCATCATACAGGACTATACCCTTGAGATCACATCCCCAATGCTTGCCAAGATATCCTACTATGTAAAGAGGGACTTCATCCGCTTCGGCAAGATCGATGCACTCATGTGCGACACTTCCATCGAGGATGTTTCAGGTAATGGGCACGATGTCCCGATATTCCTCTACCACCGGAAGTACCAGAACATCCCGACCAATATAATTTATCCGGAGGATGAACTCAACTCCTTCATCATCCAGATGGCACAGAGAAGTGGCAAGCACATATCCGTTGCCGAGCCCATCGTTGATGCCGCCATGCCCGACGGGTCGAGGATACAGATGACACTGGGAACATGCGTCACTGCACACGGAAGTACTTTTACGATCCGTAAGTTCAGCGAGACCCCGATCACACCTGTGGACCTTATCAAGTGGGGAACCTTCTCCGCCGAGGCCATGGCCTATCTGTGGCTCTGCATTGAGAACAATAAGAGCCTTATCTATGCGGGAGGTACTGCTTCAGGTAAGACCTCATCACTTAACGCGGTCTCTCTTTTCATCCCTGAGAAAGCGAAGGTCATTACGCTTGAGGATACAAGGGAACTTAAACTGCCTCACCCCAACTGGATACCCAGCATGACCAGGGACTCATTCACTGCTGATGAGAGAGGAGCCGTGGATATGTATGACCTGCTCAAGGCAGCACTGCGTCAGCGCCCTGAGTACCTGCTCGTTGGTGAAGTTAGGGGTAAGGAAGCACTGACACTTTTCCAGGCGATGTCAACAGGACATACCACTTTCTCCACAATGCACGCCGACTCGGTCGCCTCGGCCATTCACAGGCTAGAGAACCCGCCCATCAGTGTGCCAAGGTCCATGATCCAGGCACTGGATATCATGAGCATACAGTCCCAGACATACACCAAGGGAAAACGTGTGAGAAGGAACATCAAACTTGTGGAGATCATCGATATAGATCCAAATACAAGGAACATCAGGACAAAC
>JASKKT010000084.1 GCA_030154025.1 Methanolobus sp. | reverse complement strand
GCGCGGTTCCCTGAGCCTGGACAAGCTTGAGGCTATGACCAGCGTATGCTCTGTCGGCCTGGACATGATAGCTGTTCCGGGAAACACGCCTGCATCCACCATCTCCGCCATCATCGCAGACGAGATGGCCATAGGCATGATAAACAAGAAGACCACCGCTGTCAGGGTCATCCCGGTTCCCGGCAAGACCGTGGGTGATATGGTGGAGTTCGGGGGCCTGCTTGGAAGGGCGCCTGTCATGCATGTGAACAGCTACAGCTCCGAGAGATTCATCTCCCGGGGCGGCAGGATACCGGCACCCATACAGGCGCTGACAAACTAAAGTGTCGGCAGTGCATTGTGACCAGAACTGGATACAAAGAAAACTAAGGACAAATACTAAGGAGGCAGCATGATAATAACACTGATCGGAATGCCGGGTGCCGGGAAAAGTTCTGTGGGGAAGAGACTTGCCCGCCTCCTTGGGTACACCTTCACGGATACCGATGACCTGATAATCCACGCAGCCGGCACCATGCTACAGGATATCGTTGACGAGAAGGGAGACATGGGCTTAATTGGTATTGAAGAGCAGTGTATCCTCTCCCTTGAACTGCAGGACAACTGTATCATTGCAACAGGCGGAAGTGTAGTCTACTCTGAAAGGTCAATGGCCTTCCTGAGATCTAATTCCATAATTGTCTTTCTTGATGTTCCTTACAACGCCATCGCCCGCAGGCTTTCAAACATCGACACAAGGGGTGTTGTCGGTCTCAAAGGCAGGGGCCTGCGTGAACTCTACCAGGAGCGTACGGGGCTGTATGCCGCTTATGCCGATATGACCATCAGGGTTACCGGCAGGGACAGGGTACAGGACGTCGTAAATAGGATAACGGAAAGAATGCAGGCCCGGGAAGCCTGAGCACATTGCTTCCCTCTCAGTTCCTCTTTTCCCACCATATCTTTACCCTGGTGGAGCGCGTTCTGTGGATAAAGCTCCCGCTTTCCCTTTCCAGCCTGCTCTCCAGGTACTTCGCAACAAAAGCCTTTTCTTCCGGGGACTTAACCCCCAGGTGCCTGCCAAAATGCTCCACTGCCTCATCAATAGTTGAAAATCTCTCCTTCTCCTCAAGGGAGAAAGTTTCCATGTTCGGGTATATCCCCATCTGGTAGAGTATATTATAAAGCATATCACACTTTGGCATCTCATGGTATTCCTTTCCATGAAGCTGCGGCCATATTTCCCTTGCGAAGGGATCCCAGGGCCTGTCCCCTGCGAACCAGTACAGGAAAATGTGCCCGTCGCAGACCGCTTCCATCTTCTCGATCGCCTCACGGATATCCGGCATTCCCAGGGAGAATGATGCGATGACAATGTCATAAGTCTCAGAAAGATCCGCATGGATGCCAACATCCTCCCATCTTTTCTCAAGGCATGTGATGTTGTCACACCCATGTTCCGTTATGTTCTCCCTCAGCACTTCCAGCATTCCCTGCGATGGCTCGACTGCCGTCACATGGGCAGCTTTCCTGCAGAGCGGGATCGCAAGCCCTCCCGGACCTGCACCGATGTCAAGTATCCGTGAGGAAGTGGTGACCGGGAGTGAACTTATGACCTTTCTGGCCCTCTCATGGTCGTTCCTCCTTGACATCTCCCAGAACTTCCTGGCATTCTTCTTATCCTCCCAGATGGATGCGCAGTCCCCAGCGCCCCTGCACTCGTTATGCCGGCGGATCTGCTCCTTCCATGCATCGTTCCAGTCGATATTGTATATGTCCTGCATGTTCTACCCGCTGATGTTTAAATGCGTTGATCTATGAGTCTGTAGTCTGTTGTATCTCATGGTGTGGGTATTACCACAGCTATGTCCATGTAGTTCCGGATCGTTACAGGCACCCCGTACACTTCCCTGATTATCTCGGGTGTTACATCAGAAATGCTCCCTGCTGCAAATATCGTGCCGTTCTTGAGGAACAGGAACTTGTCAGCGTACCTGAATGCGAGGTTGAGGTCGTGCATGGTCATTATGGCTGATACGTCCTCTTTCCTTACCACGTCCCTCACGATCTCCAGTATGTCCAGCTGGTTCCTCAGGTCAAGGCTGCTCGTTGGCTCGTCAAGCAGCAGGAGCTTCGGATTCTGGGCGAGCGCTCTTGCGATCCCGACTTTCTGCAGTTCTCCGCCGCTGAGTTCGTCAATGTATCTGAGGGCAAGGTCTTCAAGATCCAGCCTTTTAATGGTCGCCTCGACCAGCATCACGTCTTCGGTGGTGATATTCCACTTTATATGAGGCATCCTCCCAAGCAGGATGGCATCAAAGGCTGTCAGCCTTGCACATTCGCAGCGCTGGGGGACATATCCCAGCCGCCGTGCTATCTCTATCTGTTCAAGCTTGAGCACATCCTCCTTTTCTATCAGTATCGTGCCGCTCTTTGGCTTGAGGATGGCGTTCATGCACTTGAGCAGGGTGGTCTTGCCCACGCCGTTAGGACCAAGTATTGCGAGCACCTCGTTCCTGTCCAGGTGGAATCTTATGTCCCTGAGTACTTCCTTGCTGCGGTACCTGAATTCCACTCCGTTGACCTCTAATATCATATTCTTCTTCCTCTCAGTATAAGGTATATGAACGTAGGAGCTCCCAGGAAAGCTGTCAGTACAGCCACCGGTAGCTGGTAGGGCTGTATCATGGTCCTTGCTGCCGTGTCTGCACACAGTAGCAGCAGGGAACCCATTACAATGCTTCCAGCTATCAGGAAGCGATGATCGTCCCCAATTATGCGGCGCGCCATGTGGGGGCATACAAGCCCTATGAACCCTATCACTCCCAGGAATGCCACAATGATGGCTGTGACAAGGGACGACCATATCATGCCCCACAGCCTCACCTTCTCGACGTTGACCCCAAGCCCCTTTGCAGTTTCATCCCCTGCATCGATGGCATTATACTTCCAGCGGTTCAGCGTGAAATATACTATCGCTGCTCCCACAATGACTGCAATGAGCCCCAGTTCTTCCCAGCTTGCCCTAGCCGTGTCCCCGAAGGTCCAGAACACCATTGATGCCAGCTGCACATCATCTGCGAAGTACTGGAGGAACATTGTCCCGGCCGTGAACAGTGAACCCATGGCAACACCCACCAGGACCATGACCTCCGGTGTGGTTCCCCTGATCCTTGCAAACACCAGGATGATGGCCGCTACCAGCATGGCAAAAACGAATGCAGATACTGTTGTAACGTAGGGGTTATTGATGGTCACGGCATCAGAGACCCTGCTGCTGGTGTTCCCGGCACCCAGGACAATGACCGAGAATGCCGCTCCGAAGGCTGCAGCGTTCGATATTCCAAGGGTGAACGGGGAACCGAGCGGGTTACGGAGTATGGACTGCATCACAGTTCCGGAAACTGCCAGCCCCGCACCTGCGACAATGGCAGTCAGCACCTGGGGCAGCCGCACACTCCATATTATGCGGTCCCATGTATCAGATGCGGGGTACCCTGCCAGTGTCCTTATCACGTCCACGGGGGGAATCTCCACAGAGCCTGTAGATATGGAGAACACGGCTATTGCAAATAGGAACACAAGGCCGGCCAGTATGTAGCCTCTTTTCTTCCCGGTATGCTCCTTATACCTGCCTGCTATATCTCCTTCTGCAGCGGTCATTTTCCTGCACCTTTATCCGCGTTCAGACTTCCATTTTAGTAAAAGCAGGCACGTTGAATGCATTAACCATGCTGTCATATACCTGCCTGCCGGTTTCCTCGTTGCCTCTGCCCACCAGGAATGCGTATATCTCAGTTCCCTTCTCCTCCAGGTCTACGTCCTCAAACCTGTCAGGGTACAGGAGCTTTCCGGCATAGTAGGCATCCACCAGCACAGAGCACTGGTTCTGGGTGTACCAGTTATAGGGCAGGACACTGTACACTTCACCGTTCTTCACTGCACTGAGTTGCCTGTATGCATTGTCGTTCCGGAGCTGGTACAGTGCGCTTGACTTGTCCTCGGACTGGGTTGTGGAGAGGTCCACGAATATGACATCAGGGTTCCATCCGAGTATGCTCTCCCTGGATACTTCTGCTGTGCTCAGGTTCCTTGGATCGTATGCTACGTTCTTCGCGTTTATGAAAAGGAATGGCGGATAGGTGGGCTCAGTTGACTGGAATCCGTGAGGCCCTGATCGGGCTATGCCTCCCACATAACAGCTGATCTTCTCTTCCTCCGGGACATCGGCAGTGCGCTCATTGAGGTCTTCAATGGTAGCATCGAAAAATGCTATTAGTTCCTCTGCCCGGCTCTCTTTGCCCATCACTTCTCCCATGATACGCAGTGACTGGTACATGTCCGCACGGTTGTTGACCATGTCCCCATAATTGAGCGCTATCACAGGAATGCCTGTCTTTTTCTGCAATTCCGCAGGGTCATAGCCGGAAGTGGAATACACCTTGAAGATAACCTGCGGCTGAGGGTCAAGCATCAGTATCTTCTCAGGGTCGTCATTTCCCCTGAACTCCCCGAACACGGGGTAGTCCTTGAACTGGGGATTTGCAAGTGCATAAGGCCTGGCATCGTATTTTGATTCCCGGGTCTCGATGCTGTCCACAGCAACGATCCTGTCCTGTGCCTCAAGATATGTAAGGTATCTCAGGGCACCGGAACCGGAACAAATGACATGTTCCGGGGACCTGGGCACTTCCACCGTCCTGCCAAGAGCGTCTGTGACAGTTATCATTTCCTGTGTATCGGATTGCATGTTCACGACAGCTGGGGATCTCCCCATGCAGCCTGATGACAGCACAACAAGGGCCAGCATTAAGATCACTGCAAAAAACAATATCCGTTTCTTCCTCTGCATATAAGTGCTCCTTTCTTAAAATATGAACAGAATAAACAAGGTTAGTATTAAAAAATTACGCTTCCTTCACACTAGATGTGATGAAGTGCTGCGTGGTTGTTACTAACTTTAGTTATTATCTTATTCCGTTCTGCGATAAAGGTACGTCGGAACTTCTAGGTCAAGGCCCTGCACACTATTTTAAAAAAGATATGTCTGGCAGATCCTCTCCTGCCAGATATGCACGGGTATTCTGCCCGTTGTTATGACAATTCTGACGCGCAAAAAAGTAATTCGCCTGGATTCAGACAGCTATTTTGCTGATCACCATCCTCTGGTGTATCCTTCAAAACAGGGAATGCACACAAACTCCCCATTCTGCACCCTGGCACGGGACTCCGCCATCATCTCCCCGCATTTCGTGCATTTAAGGGAATTGAATATCCGGGCTTTTTGTGGGATTTCCACATCAACGAACCTTATGTCGAACATTTCCTCTACAGGGGTGTGCCTCATGGTGTGGGATATACAGTCCATGCGCTTCCTGAACTCTTCTGTTTCCTCTCCTGTCGCCTTACCGGACATTACCTTGGGGCGCAGCTTGTTTACTTCGGGGTCGATGGCATCGATATTGAAACTTGCTCTCAGGGCTGCCCTGACAGCTTTGCCGCTGTCCCTGCATATGAATGTGAATACCTGTTTTGCGTGGTCGCGATAGATCAGGTTGCCTTTCCCAATGGTGCATCCTGTAAGCACTTGCACCGCATCGACTCCGCAGGCATCATTCTCAACGATGGTGACAAGCTCCTCATCGACATCCCTCTCGGTATGAAGTTTCTCCAGGGCTGCCTTTGCGGCAATGTAGCCGATGGTAAGTCCGGGGCAGACGTGACCGTGGAACTTCGCCGCCTCTTCAAAAGAGGGTATATGCAAAGCATTTGCATTTTCATTTGAACACTTCTGGCACATAATTATCAGGCATGTCCAATGCAAGTATTACTTTTAATATCTTACGTGCTACTATTTGTTAATGACTCCCTTAAATGTGCGAAAACAGCCTTCAATATCTCTTTTCCGACGGCGGGCCCTGGAATTGGTTATGCAGGATAAGATGTGAGCTGGTGGCTTTCAATAACAGGGATAC
>JASKKT010000003.1 GCA_030154025.1 Methanolobus sp. | reverse complement strand
TGTGTTTACAATCTTTTGTATTCAGCAGCAAGGTAGATAATAGATTCCCGGGATACTTAATAATGCAAATGTACTGAAAAGAGAAGTGTCTTCGGGAAAAGGATAAAAGGACTATGGCCATAAGATCATGGGTGCGCTTTGAAAATACCTGGATCTGAAAAACTTGGATTGAAAACCACTGGAGAAAATAATGGTACCTATCGAAGTTCTTCCTGTTGCTTTAGGACTTGCGGCTGCACTGTCATGGGGTGCAGGGGATTTTGCAGGTGGGTGTGCTGCCAGGAGGACAAGCGCTTATGCTGTGGTTGTGGTCACCCAGATCATCGGCATTGTTACATTCCCGATTCTCGCATTTGTATTTTCAGAGAGGCTGCCCCCACTGGACGATCTCATGTGGGGTGCCTTTGCCGGATTCTTTGGAGCGGCAGGACTGATAGCATTATATATAGGTCTGGCCAAAGGAAAGATGAGTATAATAGCTCCTCTGGCTGCAGTAATATCTGTGGTCATACCTGTGATATACTCAGTTTTAAATGAAGGTGTTCCTTCCTTTTTTAAGATTGCTGGTTTTGTTTTTGCATTTGTCGGGATATGGCTTATTGTCAGTATGGGTACCGGACCCTGCTTAAAGGCAAAGGATCTGGGATATCCTTTACTTGCAGGTATCCTGTTTGGCCTGTTCTTCATATCAATTGATAAATTCAGTGATAATGCTATTTACTGGCCTTTAACAGTTTCAAGGATCTCAGCACTCCTAATGCTTGCCGGATTCATGATGTCAGCAAAGATTGTCAGTAAACCCACATACTATGTGATCCCTGTGGTTATCCTTGCAGGACTATTCAATACTGGAGGAGCCACCTTGTTTGCTCTGGCCTCTGAAGCCGGAAGATTGGATGTTGCCACTATTCTGTCATCACTAAGCCCTGCAGTCACAGTATTGCTGGCATGCACATTATTAAAAGAGCAGCTTGCTCCGCGCCAATGGTTAGGAGTAATGGCCGCTCTGGTTGCTATAATCTTTATATCGATCTGATATTCTACATGCGCTGAACAATAAAAAGCAAAATTGTTTACAACTCGATTATTTATGGTCTCCCGGGGATTTGTATCCTAACCTGCTGATTACGAATCAGCCGCCATACAGCTAAACCGCAGGGACAATTGTGGATGACCCTGTTCTTATATCTGGAAAGTTCAAAGTCCTTTTTTCCGTTGAAGGATATGGATGATCAAAGAGGGATTCAGAAAACTGGCAAACATATATGATAGACTTAATACAGTGTTTAAAGGGCTATTAGATATTGCATGTTTTATCTTGTGCTGGAAAAGAGGGTCCAGGGAAGTTGTGAAACAGGCTCGGAACAAAAAAGGGATTTGGACCTAAAACCGATAGCCTCCGGGGGGATTTGAACCCCCGACCTGCTGATTACGAATCAGCCGCTATACCGCTAAGCCACAGAGGCAGGTGTGGATGACCTTATAATGTATATATTGATTTAATGATTTCGCTTGCTATCATGCTTCACATTTATTCAAGGGGCCTTTTAAAATAATGCCATATCCATGTTACGGCGACGAGTTCCCATCCTTGCTGACCATACTGGTTCAATATTCTCGTGGTCCTCTCACCCATACCAATTATTGAAACACATTTGTACTCATACTTTTCCATTTTAACATCTCTTTTGTTTCAAAGCAAAGGTGCTGACAGGAACAAGGAAGTATCACATTTGAACAATATATGTATTTCTGTCAGCGGTTATACAGTGAAAAGAGAAGCATGAGGGTTCCTACTTCGCAGTTTATTAGCTGAGCGTTCAATATCATAAAACTTTCACTTCTATGCAGACATTGAGCTGATGCGGGGCGTAGGAGCGAACGATGCGTGTGTCGGAGACTTCAATGGTCCTGCCTGCCCGGGCGGCAGCTTGCCCTATGAGCTCAAGTGAGCTTCCGAAAAGGTCATCCTCAGGTGTGATACCATAATAGTGAATGATGGCTCCAGGCGCACAGAGCCTCACGGCGGCGTCAAGGAACTCGTGGGCGTTGTGGGGCAGGTTCATAATGACATGGTCCGCAAGACCTGAGAATCTCCCGGCTTCAAGGTGCGCATCACCTTCAATTGCCTCCACGTTCGGTACTGAGTTAAGTTCGATGTTGCGGCGAAGGAATTCCACTGCATCAGGGTTCTTGTCAATGGCAATGACCCGTATACCGGTGCTCTTCTTTGCTATCATGATACTGAAGGGGCCGACACCCGCAAACATGTCAACTACGGTCTGGTCTTCCCGGACCTGTGCCAGGATGCGGGAGCGCTCGGTTGCCAGGCGGGGGGTGAAATATGCCTTTTCAAGGTCAATGTAATACCTGCATCCGTATTCCCTGTGGATGGTGGAGGCCTTGTCCTCTCCTGCTATCGTCCTGAACCTGCGTGTCCTGAACTCTCCTTCCACGGGCCCGAGGGCGGCAAGCACGGTCCTGACGTTGTTCTTTACCTTCATGATGGCCTCTGCAACCTTCTCAGGCTCCGGGACATCATCTTCTATAAGCGCAATATCTCCTATTACTTCAAAATGGGGGACCCGGTCCAGAAGTTCCTCCAGTTTCAACTGTCCTTTCTGCTGCTCGAACCCATGTTCCGATAACTCAAATTCTCCCGGCAGGTTAATGAGTTCACTTTCTTCCGGTTCTCTTGTCAGTGGTAAGCATAGGAAATCTCCTTCCGAACATATCCTGGCCGAGTTGTCCAGCAGCTCCATGTCCAGAAGTACTCTACGTATGGGTTCGCCATTTTTCCTGAAAACTTTGATACAGATCCTTTTCATGCTTACGTACCTATGATGAACCATGACCCGAACAGGACAAGGAACAGACCACAGGATATCAGTACCATTTCATAAAGTTTTGGGGACATGAACTTCTTTCCCCTGCTGAAGGATGTGGAAACAACTGTGAAATAACCCAGGTCCGCCAGCCAATGGCCTGTTACAAACATTGCCACAGCAAATATACTAATCTCAAGCCCGCGCAGGACAAGGGCGCTTCCGGCTGCAAGCCACCAGAGCCAGAAATAAGGATTTGAGGCGGAAGTTACTACTCCTGCCAGTACCGGACTCGCACTCGTCTTGCCATGTTCATGCACTGAGCCTGCTGCACTCTTTGCGTTTTTCACGGTAATGGCTCCAAAGATCACCAGTGCTGCTCCTCCGATAAGGGATATTGCCGTGACCGCGTTATCACTGACCGATGTGATGCCATAAATTATCAAAAGGCAGACCAGCAACTCCAGTGCGGCGTGGCCCGTGAATATCTCGGGACCTGCCTGCCATCCCCTTTTCAGGGATGTGTCTATGGTGGCAAAAAGCATTGGTCCGGGCACAAGCGCTCCTGTCATTCCCACGGCGAACCCAATGGTCAGCATTTCCAGTAGTTCCAGCATGGTTAGCACTGCCTGATCGGGTTGAATATTAAGAACAATTGTCAAAAAAGGTATTTACAAAGGAAGTATGAAAGATCTTCCTTTGTCGATGGACGTTTCATTATTTTGCGTGCTCAGAGAATGATCTCGATGTCGAGCTCTTCTGCAAGTTCCTTGTACCTGTTGCGGATAGTGACTTCGGTCACGCCTGCAACATCCGCAACCTCGCGCTGTGTTCTGCGCTCGCCGCACAGGATGGATGCGATGTAGATGGCTGCTGCAGCCACACCGGTCGGACCGCGGCCGCTGGTGAGCTCCTTCTCGGAGGCCTGCCTGAGGATCTCAACACCCCTGGACTGCACTTCGCCCTTGAGGTTAAGTCCTGAGCAGAACCTCGGTACGTAGTCGATCGGTGATGTGGGCATGAGCTTGAGTGACAGCTCCCTTGAGATGAAGCGGTATGTCCTGCCTATCTCTTTCCTGCTCACCCTTGATACCTCTCCTATCTCGTCAAGCGTCCTCGGAACACTGCACTGGCGGCATGCTGCATACAGTGCTGCTGCGGCAACGCCTTCAATGCTCCTTCCACGGATAAGGTTCTTATCGACGGCTTTCCTGTAGACCACTGCTGCGGTCTCACGCACGGTCCTTGGCAGACCCAGGGCTGATGCCATACGGTCCAGTTCGGACAGTGCGAACGCAAGGTTCCTCTCGGTAGCGTTACTGACACGTATCCTGCGCTGCCATTTTCTCAGCCTGTACAGTTGCGCCCTGTTCTTGGAGGAAATGGATTTTCCATAAGAGTCACGGTTTCTCCAGTCGATCATAGTGGAGAGACCTTTGTCATGTATGGTGTAGGTCATCGGAGCACCCACACGTGAGCGTTTCATTCTCTGGTCGTGGTCAAATGCACGCCATTCGGGTCCCTCATCCACGAACTCGGCGTCTACGACAAGTCCACAGTCGGCACAGACTAACTCGGCTCTCTCGTAGTCCTGTACAAGGCTGCGGCTGCCACACTCAGGACACTGGACCTTAGCCTTCTCAACGTCCATGTCTTTCTCTTTTTCCTTGCGTGCCTTGATCATTGCACGTATCTTCTCCCTTTCGGAAGTATCGGAATACCGTACCCTTTCAACTTCGACCATTTTCATTCACCTTCTCTCTGTAATCAGAAAATATATTTCTTCAGTCTTCTCTCAGTCAACCACAGCTCACAACAAACAATTTAAAAGGCTTCTGTATTCACTGAACATATACCCGTTCATTAACCAGTTTTTGCAGATCAGAACCGGCAGTTCCTTTGTTCGGTCTAACAATATAGTATGGCCAGTCAACGGGTCCGAAAACGCCGGTGACCTTCCCTATTCGCTTAATTGATTTATCAAGAACAAAAGAATGTATTCTAGGCATTTCTTTCATAGATCCGGAAAACTTCCTTGCTTCCCCTCTGATGATCAACTCATCCTGTTTCGAAATATGTGATACTTTACCCAGTCGTTTCATATCTTGTGCAGGTTCTACTTTTATTATTTGGAATTATTCTTGCGCTGATTACATATATACTTTACGCAGGGATTTTAATATTGCCAGTTTTCCATACAAAAAGATATCGTTAATATGGAGAATGAATTCCTTCTATCCCTGTATTTACTTTAACGGTAGCCGTGCTATTCTTTCGCAGACCACAACCTTAAAGTGATAACAGAACCATCTTGGCTCGACTTTATTAGGCTTTATGGCATCTTTATATTGAGTTCATACTAAAAGCTATCCATCATATATTTTATGCGTGGAGGAAATCTGGTGGCAGATAAAAAATTCGTATATTTTTTCGGGAAAGAAGAAACTGAAGGTAAAAATAGCATGAAAGACCTGCTTGGTGGCAAAGGCGCCAACCTTGCGGAGATGGCAAATCTTGGAATACCGGTTCCGCCCGGGTTCACCATCACAACTGAAGTATGTGTGCTCTACCTTGAAAAGGGGTCGTACCCCGATGGTATTCTTGATCAGATTGATGCTGCTATCGAGAAACTTGAGAAGGTGAATGGCAAGAAGTTCGGCGACATTACCGACCCGCTTCTGCTCTCAGTCAGGTCGGGTGCGCGTGTTTCTATGCCCGGTATGATGGATACTGTTCTCAATCTCGGTCTTAATGATGAGTCTGTAGTGGGGCTTGCAAAGAAGACCGGTAATGAAAGATTCGCCTATGACAGTTACCGCCGCTTCCTGATGATGTTCGGGGACGTTGTGCTGGATATCAAGCACGAGTACTTCGAATCGGCCATAGATGCCAAGAAGAACGAGCTCGGAGTAAAACAGGACACTCAGCTTACCGCCAGCGCCCTGAAGCAGCTGGCAGAGACTTTCAAGGATATAATTAAGAAGAAGACCGGCTCTGAATTCCCCCAGGACCCACGCAAACAGCTCCGGATGGCTATTGAAGCGGTCTTCAACTCATGGAACAATCAACGTGCCATCAGGTACAGAAAACTTAACAATATTCCAATGAACTGGGGTACTGCCGTCAATGTGCAGACAATGGTCTACGGTAACATGGGTGAGACCTCAGGTACAGGTGTTGCTTTTACAAGGGATCCTGCAACAGGTAAGAAGGAGTTCTTTGGCGAGTACCTTATGAATGCCCAGGGCGAGGATGTGGTGGCAGGTATCAGGACCCCGCTCACCATCACGACCCTTGCGCAGAAGATGCCGGGAGCTTACGCACAGCTGGTGGAGATCTGCCAGAAACTGGAAAAGCACTTCAAGGACATGCAGGATATCGAGTTCACTATCCAGGAAGGCAAGCTCTACATGCTCCAGACCAGGAATGGCAAACGTACTGCCGCTGCAGCTCTTAATATTGCAGTTGACATGGTCAACGAGGGCCTGATAGACAAGAAAACCGCCCTTGTGCGGGTCAGGCCTGAACAGATAGACCAGTTACTGCACCCCATGATAGATCCAAGTGCAAAGTATGAGGTCATTGCAACGGGCCTGCCTGCGTCACCGGGTGCAGCAGTGGGTAAGGTTGTCTTCACGGCAGAACACGCTGAGGAGATGGCTGCGCTTAACAAGAAGGTGATCCTTGTCAGGGCAGAGACCTCCCCAGAGGATATAGGCGGCATGGATGCGGCCCAGGGTATACTGACTGTGCGCGGAGGAATGACCTCTCACGCTGCTGTGGTTGCCAGGGGAATGGGCAAGCCCTGTGTTGCAGGCTGCGGTGCCCTGAGCATTGATATTCATGAGAAGGTCTTTACTGTTAACGACATTCGCATTAAGGAAGGCGACTATATTTCCATTGATGGAGCCACAGGAAGCGTTATCCTTGGGAAGGTCGCTCTTGTCACTCCAGGTGTCAGTGAAGAGCTTAAGACCCTGCTCTCATGGGCCGATGAGATACGAAAGATGAGTGTAAGGACCAACGCCGACACCCCTCATGATGCAGCTGTGGCAAGGGATTTCGGCGCAGAGGGTATCGGCCTGTGCAGGACCGAGCACATGTTCTTTGGTGAGGACAGGATACCTGTCGTAAGGGAGATGATCCTGGCAGAGGATGAGTATGCAAGAAAGGAAGCCCTCGCCAAGCTTTTACCCATGCAGAGGGAGGACTTCATCGGCATCTTCCGCGCCATGCAGGGTTATCCTGTGACCATACGCCTGCTTGACCCTCCTCTGCATGAGTTCCTTCCAAAGCACGATGAGCTGGCAGAAAAGTTCCGTCTGCTCGAGGCAGGTGGCACGGCAAGCCAGGCAGCTGCAGCTGAACTTCTGAGCCTTAAGGAACTGATGGAGCGTGTTGATTCGCTCACTGAGATCAACCCCATGCTGGGACACAGGGGATGCCGTCTTGGTATAACCTATCCTGAGATCTACGATATGCAGGTGCAGGCAATTGTCGAGGCTGCATGCGAGCTCAAGGCCGAGGGCATAGACATCGTACCTGAGATCATGATCCCCCTTATATGCCATGTGAACGAGCTCAGGGCAGTGAAGAAGCATGTTGTCAATGTTATAGAATCCGTGCTGGCCGAAAAGAACGTGAAAATGGATTACATGGTGGGCACGATGATAGAGCTCCCCAGGGCGGCCCTCACAGCGGACCAGATCGCGCAGGAAGCTGAGTTCTTCTCGTTCGGGACGAACGACCTGACCCAGACAACCTTCGGTTTCAGCAGGGATGACGCCGGCAAGTTCCTCCCATGCTATCTTGAGGACAGCATTCTTGGGAATGACCCCTTCGCGGTACTTGACCAGGAGGGTGTGGGTGAGCTTGTGAAGATCGGTATTGAAAAAGGCCGCTCCACAAGGCCGGACCTGAAGATCGGTATATGCGGCGAACATGGCGGAGAGCCAAGTTCCGTAAAGTTCGGCTACAGGATAGGGCTCAATTATGTGAGTTGCTCACCGTTCCGTGTGCCGATCGCCAGGCTCGCAGCAGCACAGGCAGTCCTTGAGGACGAAGGCAGGACCCTGCAGTAATATACGGGCATCTGTCCCGTATGACTTCTATTTTTACTTCTTTTTACAGGTATGCTTATACTGAGCTTGCAGTTATCTTTTAAAGTGGCAACGCTGATGCAAATGGCTGTTAGTGAGCGGAATAGAGAAGATCAATAAATGTAAAATCAGCTAATATAAATGAAGAAGAGTACAGTGCTCTTCTTTAAAAAGTTCAGTGGGATCTCTGGATCATGTAGTCTGCGATCGCGAGAAGTATGTCCTTTGACTCGCTGTCCTCCAGCACATCAAGGAGACTCTTACCTTTTGTTACATATGATATCGCAAGGTCCCTGGCGTAATTGATGGAGCCGGACTCTTCCAGCAGACGTACCGCCTCGTTGATCTCTTCGGTACTGGCTTCTCCCCTGCCGAATATGTCCAGTTTCAAACCATTGCTCAGCGCATGGATAGCGATAAGGGTTTTCTTACCTTCCATAAGGTCGCTTCCCCTTACCTTGCCAAGTATCTCTTCAGGGGTTATCATGTCTATGACGTCGTCATAGATCTGGAAGGCAATACCTATGAGCCTGCCGAATTCATACAGGGTTTCTGCTGTTTCGTCGGATGCGCCTCCAAGGATGGCGCCGATTTTGCATGCCGCAGCATAGAGGACACCTGTCTTCTTCTCGATCATATCGAGATACTCTTCCTCGGTCACATCCGTGTGGTCCTCGAACTCCACATCCATCCACTGGCCTTCACAGATGTCCCTGCAGGTCTTGGATAGTATATCCACACACTTAAGCAGATTAGCAGGATCGCTCTCTGCACGTGTCATTATCTCAAAGGCTTTTGCGTACAAGGTATCTCCGGCAAGGATGGCGCCGGCCTCTCCCCATTTTACATGGACTGCAGGCATTCCCCTGCGTATATCGTCCCTGTCCATGATGTCGTCATGCACGAGTGTGAAGTTATGGACCAGCTCCACTGCAACAGCGGCCGGAAGAACCTTCTCAGGTTCCGAACCTACTGCTTCGGCTGCCAATATCACGATCGCAGGGCGTAGCCTTTTTCCACCGGCATCCGGCAGGTAGCGGGCTGCCTTATACAGTTCTACCGGTCTGGACACCGGGAGGTAATCCTCAATGCCCTTATCGACACGAACCGACCTTTTTTTTATCTCTTCTATCAAATCCATAGTTGATCCCACTGTTTTTCCTTATAGTTATCTCTACTCTTCTTCGATATAGAGTTCCTCGCCGTTCCTCAGCAGGTGCAGCGTGTCCCCGAGTGAATAGCCTGCATCCTCGGCCATCTGGATATATTCGCTGTGCATTTGTATGGTGCCGTGAGCGGGAATGACATGTTCCGGCTTGAGCATCCTGAGCAGCTCCCAGTGATCTTCCCTGTATGCGTGCCCGGAAACGTGCACGTTATCATATATCCTTGCACCCTTCATCTTGAGCTTTGTCTCAAGGGAATAGCGGTTTGCCTGTGTCATGGGGTTTGGTATCACATTTGCTGAGAATATGACCCTGTCCCCGGTCTCTACCTTAAAGGGAGTCTCTCCGTTCGCTATCCTGCCAAGGACAGCCCCGGGTTCGCCCTGGTGTCCGGTCATGACAGGCAGGTACTTGTCCTTGCCTTCTTCCATTATCTTCTTCAGTGCGTTGTCGATATCGCGGCGTGAGCCATATATCTCCACGCTTTCCGGGAGGTCTATGTATCCCAGCTGGTAGGCCGTACCCACATACCTCTCCATGGACCTTCCAAGGAGTACTGGTATCCTTCCCATCTCTTCCGCGAACTGGACGATGGAGTTCATGCGTGCGATATGGGACGCAAATGTGGTGACGATCATACCCACATCTGCCTCCTCGGTGCCTAGCAGGACGTCCTTGAGCATCATATGTGCGATAAGCTCTGAAGGTGTCTTCCCGTTCCTGCCTGCATTGGTACTCTCGGTAATGAGTGCAATGACGCCTTCCTTTCCAAGCTGCTTAAGCCTTTCGAAGTCAGGTGCCTCTCCTACTGTTGGCGTCCTGTCTAATTTGAAGTCACATGCGTATACAACAGCACCGCTTGGTGTGTGAATGGCCGCGAACACAGTATCGATTATGCTGTGCTGGGTATTGATGAACTCCAGGGTGATATCCTTTGTTATTTCAAGGGTCTCGCCGGCCTTCAGGGCGACAATGTTGTTCTTGACCCCGAATTTCCTCTCGGACTCGATCTGGTGCTTTATCAGGGCGGTAGTGTACGGGGTAGCGATTATCGGTGCTGTGTAGCGATGTGCTAGCTTGGATATTGCGCCGATATGGTCCAGGTGGCCGTGTGTGCATACGATTGCACGCACGTTACCGTTAACTTCATTCATAATCGTGTCATCAGGAATTGCTCCCATCTGTATCAGTTCCAGGGAGTGCATCCTGTCGATGTCCACATCCTCGTGGATCTGGACCCTGTCCAGGCGAATGCCCATGTCGATGATTATTATATCTTCGTTTACTCTTATCGCAGTCATATTGCGTCCCATTTCGTTATATCCGCCGACCGCTATTATACCAATTTCAGTCATGTATTATCCTCTGTTTATAAATTTGATTATGTCTCGACTATACTAAAGCTATACTGAATGACAGTTAAACGACCTGAAAATCACTGTTTTCAGATCTCATTGCAAATTCTTTTGCCTTAAAGCCCCGTAGCTCTATGTACTCTCTGGTCCAGCCGGTTACTATTGCCGGGGCAGAATGCATCTTTTTGATATTCCTGCATCCGCACAGGAACATCGCCACCTTGAGTTCATCAAGCATAAGCGAAATACTCTCTGCGACCTCTTCTTTCCCTTTCATTGCAGGTGCCACGAAAGGTAACGCCGCGCTGGCAAGAGACGCTCCCATGGCAATGGATTTGGCTATATCGAGCCCTGTCCTTATACCGCCGGTGGCAATGACCGGCAGGGAATCGCTGCATTCGACTATGCTTGGTACGGTGGGTATCCCGAAATCCCAGAACAGCTCGCCGAGCATTTCGGACCTTGTGTCTTCCCTTGCCCTGGCACGGTACACTTCCACGCCTGACCAGGTGGTACCGCCGACACCTCCCACATCTATGGCCGAGACCCCTGCCTTCTTAAGGAGCAGCGCATCCTCGTGCGATATGCCGGCCCCGGTCTCTTTGACTATAATAGGTGTGCTGAGGGAACATATCTCCCGGATACTTTCAAGTGCATCGGATGCGTTCTTGTCGCCTTCGGGCTGTATGGCCTCCTGCAGGAAATTCAGGTGTATTGCCATCGCATCGGCGTCTATCATGTCTATAAGTTTCTCCACACCCTCCACGCCATACTGCCTGATCTGTGCAGCACCTATGTTCCCATATACAAAAGCATCCGGTGCTTCGTCCCTGACAACCCTGAAAGAATGTTCCTGAGCAGGGTCCTCAATGGCAGCTCTCTGACTGCCCACCCCTATGCCGATGCCCAGTTCTTCAGCAGCCCCTGCCAGTGCTGCATTGATCGGTGTTGTATCCGGATGTCCTCCTGTAATTGAAGCTATCAGGAAAGGTGCATCCATTTTCCTTCCAAGGAACTCTACGGAAATATCAATATCATCCATGCCCATTTCAGGCAGTGCTCTGTGCACAAGCATGATGTCTTCAAACCCGGCTTTCACTTTCCTTGACTCCACAGGGCTTGTGGCACATAACTGGAGATGTTCGATCTTTCTCTGGGAAGTGCTCATGGTCCTTAACCTTTATCCTCTGCTTTTGAGATAGCAGTACCTATGTTCTCTCCTTTGAGGAAGCCTGCAATGTTCCCTTCATTACCTGCATTGAATATATATGAAGTTATATCTGATGTTTCACTAAGTTCCAGGAGTTCAAGTACCTTTCCCAGCATCCCTCCGGTCACGTCGGTTTTGGCAGAGCCGCCAATGAAATGCCGGACCTCACTGAAATTGGATGGATTGATACTCTTAATCGTGTTGCCGCTGTCATCAAGTACGCCATTCTCGGCGCTTCCTATCCCAATGCGTTTCGCATCCAGTGCCGATGCAAGATAGGGAACTATCCTGTCACCTGAAAGCACGCATGTGCCAAGCGATGCATCAATCACCACATCCCCATGCAGCACCGGTACAAAACCATTGTCCAGCATAACCCGAATATGGCCCAGGAACATTTCCTTTATCCTGCCGTTATCGCAGACGATACAGTTCATGGGATGGACTCCCACTGCTTTGACACCTGCATCGTTGAGAGCATCTGTAACCATCCTGTTCAGCTCTTTGACTGATACGTGGGTTACAATAGAGCCGAGGGGATCGAATTTATCTGTCAGGCCATAGCGCTTTGCCTGGGGGTGTCCGAAAGAGCCGGCACCATGCACTATCACAAGCCGGGAATCTGCTCCTGCGATCTCTCCTGCGATACGCCTGATATCCTCCATTTTGGCGCTGCCGTCATCTGTGCTTTTGTCAGTGATCACACTTCCGCCTATTTTCAGTACCGTAATGCTCTTGTTGTTCATGCTATGACTCCAGCCGGACCCCTTCATCTGTATTCCTTGTAATAAACGCTTCAGCTCCAGCATCACTGATGGCCTTTGCAATCCTTTGTGCACTGTTCTCATCAGCAAGTGCGACAATGCATCCCCCGCCACCGGCACCTGTGATCTTGGCTGCGGTGGCTCCGGAACTGCGTGCTGCATATACCAGCGCCGAGAGTTCAGGCCCCCCGACCCCGATGGCATCCAGAAGCCCGTGATTTACGTTCATGAGTCTGCCGATGGTCAGGTAGTCCTTCCGGTTGACGTATTCTTCAGCAATAGCTGACATGGATCCAATATCCTCAAGTATCGGGTCGATGATCTCCGGGAACTCTCCTTTGAGCTTTGCGACATTAGCCACCAGTTCCCTGGTCGATGAGAACCTCCCGGTATTGCCAATCACAATAGGACAGTCCAGAGCCTGCAGTTTCCTGCGCTGCGGTATCATGACAACTCCTCCCATCGTACTGACATATGTATCAGTAGGGCTGGCATTACCTTGAACCTCTTTCTCTATACTGTGCCCGATGCGTGCTATATCCTCAAGCTGCAGGCCGCATCCGAACAGATGGTTCAGCGCCTGTATGCTTGCAACCGTAACTGCCGCAGACGACCCGAGGCCGGAGCCTACAGGCAGTTTTGAGTCCACCCTGACCCTCAACCCTCTGATCTCTGCATGCTCCTGCATCTTCTCTATAACTCGTGAGACATAAGGGTGGATGTCATGGTCGATGCTGGTCCTGCCAAGCACCGACTCGATGACAATGGAGTCACATTTTTCAACCTGCACCTGAGTGCGGATATCTATCGCACAGCATATGGCGCTATGTCCGTAAACAACCGCATGCTCCCCGAAAAGGTATATTTTCCCGGGTGCAGAACATGTTATCATCGTAACTCCTGTAATAACCGTTATTATTCCTTAGTGCTCATTCAAAGACTATCGCAGCGTATCCCACAACCTGTGACCTGTCACCGGTGACATCACCGCTGGTTGCATACCTAAGCAAGCTTGCCTTGCCGGCCCCGGATTCCCGGGATGCTGTCATGGTAGCTGCTATGGGTCCAAAACCACAGGCAGTGATATTTCGCTCTTCTCTTCTCCTGTAGAATTCAGGGATGTCCATCCTGACGACCGGCTCAATCAGATAGTGGTCGTTATCGGATGCCCTTTCTGCAGACTGGTAGTGCGTAAAATCGCTGGATGCTATGAAGACTACCTTCTTACCGGCTTCCCTGGCTGCCCGTGCAACCTCTCTTCCTACCTCGATTGCGGTTTCTTCGTCCTGAAGTCCCATGCAGACAGGAAGTATCTTGAAGCCTTCCCCAAACCTGTACTGAAGAAAAGGTATCTGAACTTCAATAGAGTGTTCGAAGCGATGGGCTATCTCGTCATAATCCACTATACTTCCGGCAAGAAGTTTTCCCAGCTCCCTGTCGGTCTCTACGTTTCCAAGAGGTGTGGTCCACGTGTCCTGTGAAAGGGCTACGGCAGACCCGTACCCTGTGTGGTTCGGGCCAAAGAGCACATATGTATCAGCCTCAGGAAGCAAGGCATAGGCATGCGCTGCAACCTCTCCAGAGTATATATACCCTGCGTGAGGTGCAACTGCGCCTTTTATGTCCCTGGGCTGAACTTCTGTGTTCCTGAAGCATCTGCTAAGTTCTTTCTTCAGGTCCTTTTGGTTCTTCGGATAGAACTGACCCGCAACAGCTGTCTGTCTCATACTACTGATCACCCAATAATTAATACGGGTTTTGTTCTATTTGTAGTATGCACGTACAGGTGGGAATCCTCAGACACCTGCCTCGAAGCTCTCAAGCTCGTAGTTAAAGACAGATTCGTTGGCCTTTGCTATTTCCCTTGCCAGCAGCCAGTAGACAAGTGAGAGTGCCTTTCTTCCCTTGTTGTTTGTAGGGATGACAAGATCGACATCTGATGTCATGTTGTTGGTGTCACAAAGTGCAACTACCGGTATGCTGATGTCCACTGCTTCCTTGATGACCTGTGCATCTCCGGTGGGGTCTGTGACTATGATCACGTCAGGTTCGAAGAAGTGTTCCACAGTAGGGTTTGTAAGTGTTCCGGGGATGAACCTTCCAACCATTGACCTTGCGCCTATGGCCTTTGCGAACATCTTTGCAGGGAACTGGCCGTACTGCCTTGCAGACACCACTAGTATCCTTGACGGGTCATACTTGGACAGGAAGTTTGCAGCCATCTTGATCCTTTCATCAGTTGCCTGGATATCCAGCACATACAGCCCATCGGTCCTTACGCGGTACACGAATTTCATCATGTTCTCGGTCTTCTGCTGGGTACCAATGTGTACTCCGGCTGCCAGGTACTCGTCTATGGGGACTAATGATGTTGATTTCTGCTCTTCGCTTGCATCGGTCGTTTCTACATTTTTTGTTTCAGTGAACTTAATATCTTCAGTTGTATCCATTCAATCACCTTGATTATCGTATATTCATATCTTTCGCTTTACAGTGATAGGAATAATATCTTGCTCGAACTCCATTTTGGCAAGTTGTAATGAGTTTGTACTTGGGTCATCTATGAGCACTGGCGCTCCCATTGATATCTGCAGTGACCTTGCTCCAATGATCCTTGCTTTTTCATATCTAGTATAGTGTTGTGTGTTCAATAGATCACCTAACGTAAAATTACCTAATATTGATGATAATGATAAAATAGTGTGGCCATAGTTGCTTCTATCTGTATATGAGCGGCATTGCTTGGCTGATCGCCCGTACTATGGTTCCTTTATTACCTTGAATCAAGTTTATCCGGAATCCCTCCGAAAGTGGTCGTCTGCCTATGCCAGCATTCCTCCCAGTATTTACCGGAAAGGGTATGGGACCGCTGAGATTTGAACTCAGGTTCCGGCGTAATTCGCATGGATTGGCCATGTCCCGAACGCCGAAGGATGGACCAGGCTACCCTACGGTCCCTTTACTGGTATGGAGCCAATACGTCTACAAGTTCCACGTGGGAAAGTATCATCCTGCGGCAACAGTAACGTGTAATGCCAAGGTTGTCTAACACCTTGGCAGGCTCTTCGCCCTCGTTAACACGTCTCTTGAATTCTTCCCAGCTGCTTGAGATGACTTTTCCACAGGTGAAACACCTTACTGGAATCATTGTGCTTACCTGTATGATTTCTGATATCTGGAACGTGCACCAGGTCCACCGAACTTCTTTGTTTCCTTCTGCCTTGAGTCGTTGACCAAGAGGTTGCGGTCGTATGCCATGTACATGTCACGGAGTTCGGTGTCATTGGTCCAGTCCACGATGCCTCTTGCGATGGCTGTCCTGACAGCGCTTGCCTGGCCCATGATTCCGCCTCCACTTACAGTGATATCTATATCAATGCCTGATGCAGCCTCTCCTGCAAGGAGCACTGCCTCATCGATCTTCATCCTTATGACTGCAGGGTCATAGATCTCGAGTGGCTTCTTGTTGATGCGCACCCTTCCTGTTCCCTTCTTAACAGTCGCGCGAGCGATTGCTGTCTTCTTCTTACCGGATGAGGTTACAACTTTATTATTGGTAGTCATTTTGATCTCCTCAGAACTTTGAACCCAGTTTGGTGCTGACTTCTCCAAGGGTCAGGTATTTGTTAGAGCTCAGGCGGTTCATATCTGCCTCAGCAACCCTTATGATCTCTGCATTCCTGAACTCGACCGGGATGCCTACATACACCTTAAGGCGTCCCATTGCGTCCCTTCCTCTGACGCGCTTGTACGGGATCATTCCCCTGATGGTCCTCTTAAGTATCCTTTCAGGTCTCTTGGGGAAGTAGGGTCCGAACTCTCTTGTACCCCTGGTGATCGTTTCCTTGTATTCCTGCAAGGTGCTTGCCCTGGAACCGGATATGATTGCCTTGTCAGCATTCACTATGTCAATCTTCTCGCCATCAAGCAGTTTCTTTGCAACAACGCTGGCAAGCCTTCCCATAATGAGACCTTCTGCATCTATAACTGTCATCCTGGTCACCTACTGTACGATCCTTACTCCGGAGCCCTTTGGGTTCTCTGCAAGGAGCTGTTCTATTGTCATGCACTTTCCACCAAGGCCGGTGATCTTGTCCTTTGCGGTGGTGCTGAAGCTTAATGCTGCCACGTTGACCGCTTTACCGATAAGGCCGGAGCCAAGTACCTTGCCTGGTATGAGGATAGTCTCATTTTCCTGTGCGTACCTGCTGATCTTACTGAGATTGACCTCAGCGTAGTTCTGCCTGGGGGCTTCAAGCCTCTTGGCTATGTCTCTCCAGACCATGACCTCGTTATCACGGGAGCCCTGCTTCAGATCGGCGATCAGCTGCGGGATCCTTGGGTTTGTTTTTCTTGTGATCTTAGCTCGTGTACTCTTGCTCATAATGTTCCTCCGCAAGATTATGTCTCACTCACGCATGGAATGCGTTCGAACATCCGTAAGGTGCCAATAAAGTAAGAACATGGTGAATCTACATTACATAAATTCGTCCTTTCAATAACATTACTAGTACATAAATCTTATGTGCTCTATACATGGAAGAATTTCGCATATATCTTCTCATAGGCAGCTGCAGTATCGCATCCGGCATCCTTTGCGGCTATGAGGCCTGCTATCTCTATATCGATAAGGTCGCCCAGCTGCTCCTGCCTGTTATTGATCATGGCTATTGCTTCCTTTTCACTCTTGCCGCTTATGGTGCTGATCATTGATATGAGCTCTTCCAGGACTGTCCTTTCAGTAAGAAGCCCAGGTGAAGGCTTGAACCCATTAGGTATCTCTACCTGTGCGGTCTCAAAAGAAGGCGCCAGTTTGTTTCCTTCAAACCTGAGAAGGCCGGAAGCTATGGCCTTGTCCCTTACTTTTGAAGCAAGGGGTGGTGCCATCCATTTCAGGTCAAAGGAAAGTGTGAATTCGAAATCCTTTATGGAAAGGGATGTTGCTGCCTTTTTCTTAAAAGGGGTTGCAACAACTATTTTCAGTTCTTCATCCATTTATGACCCACGTCTCAGCTCATCAATAATGGTGTCGGCAACCCTGCCACACTCAGTTCTCTTCTGGCCGTCGATATGATGTATCTGGAGCACCAGCAGCTCATTCTCGAGGATGGCGCGCACGAGGTAGACATCCCCCCTGAAAGCCACTCTGTTGTACTTGCCATCAAGGTAACTGTAGTGTAACTGGACCCTGAAGTCGATAATCCCTTCCTTTTCGATGGTCTCAGCTATCTCATCGACGTTCTCATAATTAAGTGGTCCGAAATCGACGCCATTGGTTACAATGTCCACACGTATCTCCCGCTTGGCCTGTATCCTGTGTCCTCGCTGGGTCACAGATTCGGTCACGAACATACCGAACTTCCCGTCCATGTTCGCCATGACCCTCGTAAAAAAGGGCAGGTCGGAATGATAACGGTACTTCTGTTCGAATTCCACTTCCCTGTGAGGGAACCGGTGATAGATTCGCTTTCTCATCATTGGCTGATCGTCTTCCGCCCACTTGTATTATGTAACTCCGAGCTTTATAAGCTTGGCATCAATGATACCTTCAACGGACTCCATTTCCTTGAGAATGGCGTCCGAAACCTCGGAATCCACATTCAGGGCCATAATAGTGACCTGTCCTATGGGTACTCTTCCGACCTGCATTCCTGATATGTTGATATTGTTCTTCCCCAGGACGATGCAGCAGGGCCCTATCACATTGGGCTTGTTGACATGCTTGACTACTATGATGTAACCGGACGGTGCCAAGTCAACGCGCTCCTCATTGATCCCGATTATCTTGGCAGCGTTTCCTACAACAGTACCTGTAATGGACTGGCTTTCACTGCCCTTTGTTATCCTTACCTTGATAGAAGAGGCAAACTCATCTGAAGTCTGTGACTTGCTCTCAATGACCTCTACTTTCCTGGACTTTGCGAGGCTGTTCGCGTTCACATAGTTAACCGCAGAGCCGAGCGCCACCTGCAGCATTCCCTTGACAGCAGCAACTGTAACCGGCCTTGTATCCTTGCCTGCGATCTCACCCTGGTAGGATATCTCTATCCTCTCATAGTTCTTCCCGAGCAGTTGCGCACAGGCCTTGCTCATGGTCTCTGCAAGCTGTATGTAGGGTGCGAGCACAGCCATGACATCGGGCTTGACCGAGGGTATATTAATGGCATTCTTGGCGATGCCGCCATTCAGAACAGATACAACCTCCTCAGCAACAGATACGGCTACATTGATCTGGGCCTCCTCTGTGGATGCTCCGAGGTGGGGAGTAGCTATAAGGTTATCACATCCCAGCAGGGGACTGTCAAAGGGTGGTTCGTTGACA
This sequence comes from Methanolobus sp., assembly GCA_030154025.1. Taxonomy (GTDB): domain Archaea; phylum Halobacteriota; class Methanosarcinia; order Methanosarcinales; family Methanosarcinaceae; genus Methanolobus. The sequence goes on along the minus strand of JASKKT010000003.1, from coordinate 51,223 downwards.
AATACATCCACTGCGGCACCGGCTATCCTCCCGGACTGAAGGGCCTCAGCCAGAGCCTCCTCATTAATGATACCGCCGCGTGCACAGTTGATTATCCGTGCATTGCTCTTCATCATCCCGAACTCTCTCTTGTCGATGATGTTCCTGGTATCCTTTGTAAGTGGCGTGTGAACGGTAATGAAGTCAGCCGCCTTTACGATCTCATGCACTGTGGTAAGCTCTACCCCTAGCTCTTTTGCCTTCTCCTCTGAGATGAAGGGGTCATATGCAAGGATGTTCATGTTGAGTCCCTGCGCCCTCTTTGCAACTTCAGCCCCGATGCGCCCCAGGCCGATGACACCCAGGGTCTTGCCGTTGACCTCAACACCCATGAACTTGTTGCGCTCCCATTTTTTGGATTTGAGGGAGGCATTTGCCTGAGGTATGTTCCTTGCAAGCCCCATCATCATAGCAACGGTATGTTCTGCGGCTGAGAGCATATTGCCCTCAGGTGCATTGGTAACAATAATGCCCTTCTCAGTGGCAGCTTCCACATCCACATTGTCAACACCTACTCCTGCCCTGCCTATTATTTTCATTTTACTGGCAGCTTCTATGACCTTTCTTGTGACCTGTGTACCGCTGCGGATCACGAGAGCATCGTAATCAGCTATCTTTTTAATAAGCTCCTCTTCTGAGAGCTTAGTTAAAACATCTACTGTAAAATGTTCTCCAAGTATTGCTAATCCCTGTTCTGATAACGGATCGCTGACTAATATTCTCATTCTATTTACTCCATGGATGAATGTAGATTCTTACTTGATATGTATGTACAGTTTTAAGTATAGAATTGCAACCATACATTTTATAATTGTCTGCAAGATAAGCATAAACCTACGACATAAACTTACGGTTCATATGGTATGACCTTCCAGACGCGCAACCTTACATGTGTATAACTGCTTAAAAACTTAAGCATTAAAGGATGTTTCCGTTCTTTTTTACCCTTTACTATTTATTTGTTTATATCAGCTTTTATTTCATGCATATAATATTTCTGAAAGAACCTGCATTTATTTGAGGACCGTCCCTTTGTATAAGTGAAGTTTTATATATGTGTGCCTCCTGCCTATATAGTATTAGCAAAAAGCTTGGTTGAAGGTTATTTGATTGGGTGGTCTATGAGAAATAATCTGTTCATTGCAAGTATTACAATGTGTATACTTCTATTCATCTGCCTCTCAGCCTTGATACAGGCCCCTTTCACAGAATTTCTCTTTCTTTCCGGTAATACAATCTCTCCCTCTCTGCTTGCATATCTTCCCGGAGGAGAGCTGTATCTTCATTCTTTTCTCCTTCTTATATTCATTTTATCGGGTGTCACCCTTTCCCAGCTCACGGTCCAGTACCAGAAAGCTGAAAAGAAGGTGAGCAAAAAAGACCGGGAACTGTTGATACTTCACTCTGCCTCTTCTATATCGGCCAGCTCCCATGATGTTGACGAATTTCTTGAGAATGTCCTTGATGAGCTTTTCTTCTATCTTGATGCAAAGTACGGCTTTGTCCACCTTATACGATCGGATGCTGATAAAGCCGTATTGTTCAAGGACATTCAAATACCCGCCCACATTAAAAAGGGACTTGCAAGCATCCCTCTCGATCATCCTTTCCTTGTGAGGTTGCTGGAGCTTAATAACCATTCACGCACCGAGGCACCACGCGTACTTACAGTGGTCCCTGAGCTCTTCCCTGAGCAGAATACGGATAACATTATCGTTATCCCCATGATCGCAAGAAATGCAGTGACAGGTTTTTTCACGTTCTTCCTGAAGCAGCAGTTAAAGCTTAGTGAGGATGAGTCATATGTGCTTGAGAGTGTCGGAAAGCTTGCCGGGATCACCGTGGAGAATATACAGCTTCTGGAGAAGACTACCAAGGCCTATGAGGAACTCAAATCACTTGAAAGGATGAAAGATGAGTTCGTATCCAATGTGACTCATGAACTGAAGACCCCTCTCATCTCTATAAAGGGGTATAGTGAGATAATGTACGAAGGCATGCTGGGTGATTTGAACGAAAAGCAGAAACACGGCCTGAAGGTAATAGTCTCAAACTCCGAACGCCTGAACCGGCTGATCGAATCACTTCTTCACATGAACGCCTTCCAGTTCAAAAAGCAGCATGTGTTCGCTCCTCTCAGCCTGGCCGATGTACTGGATAATGCTCTGAAGGGCCTATCTTCCAGGATCGGGGAAAAAGGGATGTTGCCCACTACCGTCTACGAAAAAAGGATTCACTTCGTCTATGGTAACGGTGAGCTGTTGAAACAGCTCTTTGCCTATCTTATAGATAATGCTGTGAAGTTCTCGCCATATGGTGGCAGGATCAGCATATCCGCCTGTGAGGAAAACGGGAGCATGCATATAGAGGTCTCGGATAACGGTATAGGGATACCTGAGAACCAGCTTTCCAAAGTCTTTGAGAGATTCTACCAGGTGGATGGCTCAATGACCCGTAACTACGGAGGCAACGGTCTGGGCCTGTATCTTGCCAAGAACATAGTTGAGGTCCACAAGGGAAGTATCTGGATAGAGAGAAGGTGTTGGTACTAAAGTGCACGTGCTACTTCCACTGTACGATGAGAATGAATAGCTTAGGGCCGGGCCTGTCTGTAATGTGTTCCCTCCCGGAAACGTATGTTCTCAGAACATGGTCTCCTGTAACATCTCATCCTTCCGGGTGGTCTCATGCCCCTGGATATAATCCCTTCCTTTGCTCTCTTTTGGGGTCGCTGTGTTTATCCCAAGCAATACATAGGGCGTGCAGTGGCGCGTGATGGATGAGACAAGGCCGGTGAGGCCTATAAGTGCCAGCACCCATTTCCATTTGCTGTTCCTTGCAACTCCAAGTGCAAGCGCAGACAGCGCAAGTGACCCGAAGAATGCCCTCAGGACCAGGTCAAGTCCTCCAACGTTCTCTTTAAGCAGAATTTGCTTCAGGCTTACCATAAGACAACCTCCTTCTTTTTCCCCAGGTTCTAAATGTTCTCTTTCTTTATAAAAAGCTCTGTCAGACCAAGACCATTACTTTCAGACCTGCTTCCAGGATCATACTTCTCCTATGTTCTCTGTTTCCTTTCCTGGCTCAGCTCATTTTCCCTTCCCTTTTCTATCCATCTGAGCCTGAAAGACAGGCCAACCACAAAAAAGATGATAAGTGCAGCTATAAGGAAGGCAGTAGTTCTCAGTTGAGTATATAGCAGCCCCCCTGCAAGAAGACCCAGTATGCTTGCAAGGCTGCCTGCGCTCATGGCAAAACCCTGTACAGATCCCTGATATATATTGCCTGCAGATTTCGAGAGCATCGACAGGATGCATGGCCACATCACCCCGTTGCCAAATGCAAAAAAAACAGCCGCAAGATATAACAGGTATGTGTTCCCCGGTATTATCAGGAGGAACTGCAGTCCGAGGATGGTTCCTCCCATGATTATAAGCACTGATTCTGTGTATCTGGCAGAGAGCTTGGCAAGCACGGGTCCCTGGACGAATGCCATCATGGCGCTGATGACAGAGAAATATATTCCCAGCTCGGCAGGGCTCCATTCCAGCGCCACGGCAGCAAAGATCGGAAATGCCGTATAGTATATATTAAACCCCAGGAACATCAAAAAGTACAGCACCAGCATGAAGGGTACGTTCTCGATCCTGAACACGTCCCGCAGGGCCAGTTTTTTCCCTGCCGGGGTGCATTACACTCTTTATGCTCCTGGCCAATTACTTTTGTGATATCTTTCCGGACAGGGTGATCTTGCAGCGCGCAGGCTCCAGTTTCTGGAAGGAGGACTATTATGATCAGCACGCCAAGGACTGAAATGAACAGGGCCGCTGAAACGGGCAGTACCTCTCCGTAAACGGTGGCACCCAGGGCGCCTGCAAGTGCGGGACAAAAGACATATCCAAGGTTCGACGCCACGGACATTCTTCCATAATTCTTATTCCTTTCTTCTTCGGATGTTACGTCTGCCAGGTATGCATTGGCTACGGAAACATTCCCTCCTGTAAGGCTGTCGAGCGCCCTTGCAAAGAAGATTACTATCAAAGGAAGGGTTACCGCAAATGATCCAAGCAGATTGGATTCAACATTAAGTAAGTTGGTGGCTGGAATGAACAACGCCGCAAGGAAGATAACCCATGCGGCGAGAGTTCCCAGCTGGCTGAGAAGCAGGATCTTCTTTCTGCCATAGATGTCCGACCAGCGCCCAAGCAGCGGAGCTCCCAGCAGCTGGAAGGCCGGATATGTTGAGGCAAGCAGGCCATATACAAGTGCGTTGCCTCCGTAGTCCGTGACAAGGAATACCAGAAAAGTGAGTATGATGCCAAACCCCAAGGTTCCGATGAACGTAATGGTGTACGGGGGAAGAGAGCTTTCTGGTCTGCGGGGCCTGTTGCAGAGTTCCTGAGGTCTGATGTCACTACAATATCACTCCTCTGTAAATCACTGCCCTGTAAGGATATGTAATTGGCTTTTATTGCCCTGTGCTTCGTTGATCTGACCTCTCCGGGGAAAAGCAAAATTGTTAAGAATGCATACCTATTTAGGGTGCATAGTCCATTTTAGACCATTCCGTTTATCAAAGTGGTGTTCATCAATGTCAGATAAAAGAAGAAGGCGAAGTTTTTTTGAAGATGTCCTGGATGATGACGACTTCAGGGATATTGAAGATATCATCGAGCACATGATGGAAAGGCTCGGTGTCGACCTGGACGATCTTTCAAAACAGCCCTTTGTCTATGGTTTCTCCATATCGCAGCGCCCGGGTGAGGAACCGGAGATCAACGAGTTCGGCAGTATGCTTTCGCCAGACGAGGGCCGTTTCACAAGACAGCAAATGCGTGTGGATGAAAGAAAGCCGTTCATAGACGTCTGCGAGATCGATGGCAATATCCATGTCACTGCAGAACTGCCCGGTATAGAGAAGGAGGAAATTGAGCTGCGCGCAACAGAGGATTCCCTGAATCTTGTGGCGGTCGGTGAGGAACACAAGTATGATGAGAACATCAAGCTCCAGGCAACTGTGGACCCGGACAGCGGGAAAGCCACTTACAGGAACGGTGTCCTTGAAGTGGTCCTTGAGATGAAAGATTTCGGCACTCAAAGGCCGGTCCGCATAGAGTGATGCGGAATACATCTTTTATTTCTCTTTTATGAGGTGCTTCTTCTTTAAGGCATCCTATTCGTTTTTGTGGGAACCTGTGAACGTTGAAAGCGTTCTTTAGTTTTTAGTTGCGTAGTGTAGTCGTGGAGCATCAAGAAGGATCAAGGAGAACTGTCCAGCTCGAATTACCATAAGTAATTTATACTAGGCTAAATTATTACTTTTTCAGAATTCCGAGGGTATAACGCATGGTCAAAAAAACAATTCATGAAATCAACGCTAAGATCAGGGACGGAAGTGTGAACGTTGTCACTGCCGAGGAAATGGTGAACATTGTAGGGGAACTCGGCCCCGAAGGCGCTTCCCGGGAGGTCGATGTTGTCACTACAGGCACCTTCGGCGCAATGTGCTCCTCGGGTGTCTGGTTCAATTTCGGCCACTCTGAGCCTCCTATCAAGATGCAGAAGGTCTGGATGAATGATGTTGAGGCATACACAGGTGTTGCAGCAGTGGATGCATACATGGGCGCCACCCAGCTCTCCGAATCGCTGGGCATGGATTATGGCGGAGCGCATGTCATCGAGGATCTCTTGCGCGGCAAGTCCGTGGATGTTCATGCAGTGTCCCATGGGACCGACTGCTATCCCCGTAAAGTGCTTGATACTTCCCTTAGCCTGGAGGACATGAACCAGGCAATTATGATCAACCCCCGTAACGCCTACCAGAAGTATAATGCAGCGACCAACAGTTCCAAACAGACCATTCACACTTACATGGGTTCCCTGCTGCCAAGACTTGGCAATGTGACATATTCGGGTGCAGGTGTCCTGTCCCCACTGTCCAATGACCCGGAATACCTGACCATCGGTACGGGAACACGTATCTTCCTCGGAGGCGCTCAGGGTTATATTGTGGGACAGGGAACCCAGCATGCATCTGCAGGCATGTTCGGTACTCTCATGTTGCAGGGTGACCTCAAGAAGATGAGCCCTGACTATATAAGGGCTGCAAATTTCACTGGTTATGGCACGTCCCTGTATGTAGGAATGGGTATTCCCATCCCGGTGCTTGATGAAAGGATAGCACAGGCTACCGCGGTAAGTGATGCCGATATTACGACCAGTATCCTTGATTATTCCGTACCCAGCCGTGACCGGCCGGTCCTGCGCAAGGTAACATACGAGGAACTGCGTTCAGGCCATGTTGAGCTTGAGGGCAGGGAGGTCGCAACGTCCTCACTCTCAAGTTTCAAAAGGGCACGGGCGATAGCCTCCGAGCTCAAGGACTGGATATCCGGGGGTGATTTCCTCGTGAGCATGCCTGTGGAACGATTGCCTGGAAACACATCATCTCATGCCATGAAAGAGACCGAAGGTGTTTCTTTCGTGTCCGACATCATGTCCGTCAGCGTGGTGACAATAGAGGAGGATGCAAGCGTCTACAAGGCAGCAAAGATCATCATGGAAACAGCCTTCAATCATCTGCCGGTGGTCAGCAAGGACAATGTTCTGGTGGGCATAGTGACAGCCTGGGACATATCAAAGGCAGTGTCCCAGAACAAGTTCGATCTTGTGGAGGATATCATGACGCGCAAGGTCATTACTGCCAGGGTGGATGAACAGGTTGCCGTTGTTGCCAGGCGCCTGGACCAGCATGGCGTGTCGGCACTCCCGGTCGTCAACGGCGGGAACCATGTGGTGGGCATTATCACAAGCGACGATATAAGCAAGCTGTTTGCCAGGAGGCACTAATATGAAGATAAAGATCACCATCTCCGGCGAAACCGTAGTAAAGCCCATAATAGCCGAATCGATTCTTGAGACAGGCGTCCTCCTGAACGTTTCCCAGGCACACTTTGACCGCTCGCAAGGGGAGATCGTGGCTGATGTGATGGAAGAACATTATGAGAAGGTGTACAAGGCTTTGTCATCAAGGGGTGCACGTGTCACCAGGCTTGATTCTCCCATCGAATGGAACGAGGATGAATGCGTTGAATGCAGCGCATGCATATCTGTCTGTCCCACCAAGGTGTTCTCCCTGGAGGAAGACTACAGCCTTAGGGTAGACAAGGCAAAATGCATCCAGTGCGGGACTTGTGTCGAGATGTGTCCCCAGCGGGCCCTTACCCTGATAAACAGCAAATGAGATCGTTCAGGTACCATACGCTTTGTACTATACTTCCCATATGAAAGAACACTACCGGCTGAAAGAGACAATAGTCAGCATCCAGGCGGATGAACGCTCCCATATAGAAGCGGCCAAAGAGGAGATAATCCGCCAGAGGATGGAGCTTGAAAGGTATATCTCCTTCGATCCTTTCTTCAGGACAAGCCTTGAGCCATATTCCATAAAAGGCAAGGCTCCTGAGATCGTAAGGCGGATGACGGAAGCAGCCACAAGCATGGGTATCGGCCCCATGAGCGCTGTGGCAGGCACCATCTCCGCCTTTGCCGTTGAAGCAATGGTTGAGTCAGGGGCCGGTTTTGCCATTGTTGATAACGGGGGTGACATCGCCATTATCAATGACCGTCCGGTTATGGTGGGTATCTATGCAGGCAATTCGCCGTTGAAAGATCTTGGCTTCACAATGGAGGAAAGGGATACTATCACTGGCATCTGTACATCCTCGGGCACAGTCGGCCCGTCCATAAGCTTCGGGGTGGCTGATGCGGCAGTGGTCTTTTCAGACGATGTGTCCCTTGCAGATGCTGCGGCCACTGCCCTGGGGAATGCCACCGACATCGGAAAGGATGCAGTGGAAGCTTCCTTTGAAGCTGTACGGCACATTCCCGGGATCAAAGGCGCCATCGTGATACAGGGAAAGTACATCGGTCTCTGGGGCGATGTCCCCTCAATGGCAAGGGTCAATGTGGATTACGACTGCATCACAAAAGCCTGAATGCAGGTGTGAGTTCCCTACAAGGTTTTGTCATTGTTCGCTGCTTAAATGTTCCTGTATCAGGCTGTGGTGGTGACGTAGGTGACCTCTTCAAAGGGCTGCACGACAACGAATCCCTCCCCCCTGAAGGCCATTTGCACGCTCTCGCCGCTGGATCTTCCCACAAAGGTCTTTAACGAGATATCTGTCTTGAGTTCGGGAACAAGATTTCCTGACCATGCTACCGTTGCGTTGGGGTCGGTATAGACAGGCTGGTCACTGGTCACTCTCAGTGTCAGAGGGTCGTAATGGGTCGTGATTGCAACCATACCGGTCCCTTCCAGCTTTACATTGAAGAGGCCCCCGGACATCATGCTTGCAACTTTTTTCATGAGCTTGATATCCCAGCTGACGCTTTCCTCAAAGGCCAGCAGGTCGTTCCCGTTGACAAAAATGGACTGGTTCTCCAGGCTGATGATGGATATCTTCTTGCCGGTATCGGCCAGGTAAACCTTGCCTGTTCCTTCGGCCTTTGTAAGGGATACACCTTCTCCCGTAAATGCCTTTTTCACAAATTTCCCCAGGCCGTGCTCCAGTACCCCCTCACGGGTGAACTTCACATTCCCAAGGTATGCGACCATTGCACCTCTTTTTATCCATACCTTTCCGTTAAGGTTAACTTCAAGCAACCTGTCTCTTTCCAGTTCGAACTTGCCCTCACCAAGGTCTTTCTGCCCGGTGGTCCTTATGAACTCTTCCATGGTATAGCGTGGCATTCAATCTCTCCTGCATTTTTAAAATAATTCCCATTGCATATAAGATATCTTATTATATTTAGTCCTGTTTTATTCTCAGCCTTCCGGAGTCAGCATCAGCAGTCCTTCTATAAGTGGCAGTACTTAAGTCGGAGTCAATAATTAGATATACTTTTCTGATAATAGATTGAATGAATAATCTAACAGGAGTGGTATATTTTGGTAAAGGTAACCCTTGTTCATTCGGAATGGTGTCATTTCTGCCCGACCGCGAAAGAACTCTGGCGCGAACTGAAGGAGAAATATGACTTTGAGTATGAGGAAGTCGAGCTGGACACACCTGAAGGTAAAGAGCTTGCGAAAAAGTTCAAGATCCGCTCTATCCCTACAACGATAATCGATGACAAGGTTGTATTCGTGGGTGTGCCTGACAGGGAAAAGGCAAGTCATGTCGTTGTGGTATGACGGTTGAGAGTATGTACGACCTGATCATTGTAGGAGCAGGGCCTGCAGGGCTGGCTGCATCGATATATGCCGCACGGTACGGACTGGATACGCTGGTACTTGAGCAGTCCGCAGTCCCCGGGCAGATATCCATGGCAGCGGTCATAGAAAACTATCCTGGCTTCATTTCCGCTTCCGGAAAGGAACTCATGGGCCGCTTCAAGGAACATGCCCTGGCTAACGGGGTCACAATAAAGAAGGCCGATGTTACAAAAGTGGAATCTGCAACTGACAAGAAACTTGTTTTCACCCGGGAGGAGGAACTCCATGCACATGCGGTGATCGTTGCAACAGGTGCGAACCCAAGGCTTCTCGGCGTCCCGGGTGAGAGAAAACTGCTGGGGAAAGGCGTATCCTACTGTGCTACCTGTGACGCTCCCTTCTTTGAGGACCAGGAGGTTCTGGTCGTGGGCGGGGGTGAGTCCGCCGTCACTGATGCCCTGATCCTGTCAGGTATCGCAAGCAAGGTCTATGTTGTCCACAGGAGGGATACTCTCAGGTCATGTAAGGTACTGCAGCAAAGGGCTTTCCTGAAGCAGAATATCGAGTTCATCTGGGATACCGTTCTCGAGGAGATCAGAGGCGAGGATGCCGTAGAGAAGGTCATCCTGAGGAATCTGAAGACCGATGAAGTGACCGAAAAGAACATTGACGGGGTCTTCATATATGTAGGCATCAATCCCAATACAGCACTGGTTGAGCTTGACAAGAACGAAAAAGGCTTCATAAAAACAAACGTGAGGATGGAAACTTCTGTTAAGGGTATCTATGCTGCCGGTGACTGCCGTGAGACATCTCTATGGCAGGTTGTCACGGCGGTTGCTGACGGGGCCGTGGCGGCGGTCTCAGCACAGGAGTACATTACAGACCTCAAACTCAGGCCGCAGGATATCTGAATCCATAAAAAGGGATGATCAAGATGAAAGATAACAACGAATATGACCAGTATTGTCTCAGGATATGTGCAGACTCGACAGCTGAAGAGCTGAAGCCTGTAGCCCAGGTGGTACATGCCCTGCTGGGGATACCTGTTACTATCCGAAGCAGGAACCATAAGGGCATCCGCATGGAGAGGGGCATGGTCCTTGAATCGGATTACACGGGTCCGGTCCTCGAAGAAGCGCTCCAGACAAATACTGTTATCAGGAAGGTGCCGTCAGAAGGGACCTATAAGGGGAAAGCCGTAGTAGTGGTTCCCATAAGAGGACATGGAGGTGATGCGATAGCTGCCATAGGTGTCGTGGACCTTGTAGCTGCAATGGATATTCTGTGCATGTTCAGGGAGTATCCGGGAATCATCGAGGAAGTAGAGGAAGCCAGGAGCAGGATGAAATAATCCTTCTTAAAGCTCCCTGAGTTTCTGGAACTTGATGGCCTGTCCTACCACAAGTGCAACTATGGAGATTGCGATGGCAAGCAGTATGACCATTATTACATTCCCTGTCTCTGCATATCTCATCATGCTGTAGAACAGGAAAGCACTCAGTAAAGCACCAACTGCAAGCAGGATTGCGATCGGCAAAGAATAGATTTTTCCAAGCGGTCCTTCCATAAGGGGAACAGAGCTTTATTCATATTATACTTTTCTATTACGGACAATCATGTTATTATGACACGGAGTATCAAATGGAACTAAAGAACATACTTAATAAAGTACATGATAATGAGCTGGATCTGGAAACAGCAGAAGCGCAGATACGCTCTATGGGCTATGTTCCTGTTTCCGATATCGCAAAGGTTGATATTTTCAGGAGGCATCGCACCGGGATCATGGAAGCCATCCTGGCGGAGGGCAAAGACCCTGAGGATGTGGTGCAGATAGCAAAGGCGCAGGTTGCTGCGACCGGCAGGGTGCTCATAACCCGCCTGGGTGTGAAGCACAGGGAGGCGGTGGAATCCTACTTCAAACCGGCCGAGATCGAATGGAGCCTGCACCGGAATGCAGCAGTTGTCCACGACGGTACGCCCCCACCGAGGACCGGGGGTGTTGTCGCCATCATTACAGCCGGTACTGCTGATATCGACGTTGCCGAGGAGGCACGCATGGTGGCTCATGAACTGGGCTGCGAGACCATTGCCATCTACGATGTGGGTGTTGCAGGCTTCCACAGGCTGGTAGGAGAGATGATCAAGCTGCAGGACCGAAAACCTGATGCCATAGTCGTGGCAGCCGGAAGGGAAGGCACTTTGCCGACAGTGGTTTCCGGCCTGGTTGATGTGCCGGTGATAGGGGTTCCTGTATCAACTGGCTACGGTGCCGGTGCAAAAGGTGAGGCTGCCCTGCTCTCAATGCTGCAGTCCTGCTCTGTCCTCTCAGTGGTGAACATAGATGCAGGCTTTGTGGCAGGCTCTTTTGCAGCAAGGATAGCAAATACAGTGGCAAAGGCCAGGAGTGAGTAGTCCCGGCATCCTGTCCTGCATAAGTTTTGCCTGATGTGCTCATTAAGCAGTTAAGAGATGTGAATGCATGAGATCACTTATATTCGAACCTTTCTCGGGCGCTGCCGGGGATATGATACTTGCAAGCCTTATAGGGCTTGGTGCGGACGGAGAAAAGATAAGGGAAACAATAGAATCCGCTGTGGATGTCAGAGTATCTGTCGGTAGTGCCGATAAGCGTGGAATAAAGGCAGTTGACGTAAAGGTACATGCCCTCAGGGAGACCCATCACCGCCATTACTACGAGCTGGTGGATGTCATTAAAAGTGCAGGGCTTCCCCCTGCAGTGGAACAGAGCACCCTTGGCGTATTCGCCATGATGGCCGAAGCCGAGTCCCGTGTGCATGGTGTGACTCTTGAGGAGCTGCACTTCCATGAGGTGGGTCAGAATGACGCCCTTGCGGATGTGATAGGTTCTTGCTTCGCCATCCATGAGATTGGCGCAGATGCAGTGCTGTGCACGCCGGCAAATGTTGGCGGGGGAAAAGTGAAAGCTGCACACGGCATGATGTCAGTCCCCGCACCTGCAACCCTGGAAATCCTGAAGCAAAGCGGATTGTTGTTCTATGGTTCCGGTAAGCGGGAACTGCTGACACCTACAGGTGCGGCCTTGCTTGCATATTTTGCAAAGCCGGTGGAGAATATTCCCAGGGGACAGGTCATATCCGTAGGTTACGGTGCAGGAGATGCGGACACCGAGGACCCGAACGTGCTGCGTGCGATACTGGTGGATATGCATGACACACTGTCCCGGGACACTATAGAAATCCTGGAAACCAATGTGGATGACGTCACCGGTGAAGTTCTCGGGAATCTGTTCGACCGCCTGCTCTCAGCCGGTGCAAGGGATGTCACCATCACTCCCGCGATAATGAAGAAGGGCAGGAGCGGCCATATCATCAAAGTGATAACGAAGCCGCAGGACAGCGACAATGTGGCAAGGGTGCTGATGAAGGAGACCGGTACTCTTGGAGTGCGCGTGATCCCCACCAGGCACCGCTACATTGCAGACCGCCGCATGGAGAAGGTCCCCATCGTCCTTCGGGGTGAGGAGTTCGAGGTTCCTGTCAAGATAGCCCAGGACCGGACAGGGGAGATACTGCACATGTCCGCGGAGTACGAGGACTGCCGCAGGATTGCAGAAAAGGTGAAGTTGCCGCTGAAAGAAGTGATGAGGAGGGTCGAGGAGGAAGCCTGGGAAAGGTTCGCTTGATTTTTCTCTGTAACCTTTCCATTCAAAGGCTACATCCCGGAACGCACCACAAACAATCTAAACCTAACAGCCAATTACACAGCAGATGATAGACGACGTCATAAAACTGTTCAAGGAACTGGACAACAAGGACCTGCGCATACTGCAGGGCATAGAGATGGGCATGAAGCATTATGAATGGGTGCCTGTGGAGGAGCTCATGAAGTTCACCCGGCTGCCGTTCGCTGCGCTGGAGTATAAGCTCAGGCAGCTCATGCGCAAAAAGATGGTCGTGGCAACCAACACTCCCTACGAGGGCTACCAGATATACTTCGATGCATACGACGCCCTTGCCCTCAACACATTTGTCAAGAGAGGCACCGTGAGCGCCATAGGGGATGAGGTCGGCGTGGGTAAGGAATCCGTCGTTATCGAGGCTGTAAAGGAGGCCGAGCTTGGGATCGGTGAGCCCCAGGGAGTCATCATCAAGTTCCACAGGGAGGGCAGGACTAGTTTCAAGAGCGTAAAGAGGGTGCGTTCCCACCTGGATGACAAGGAGCATTTCTCATGGATATACGCCGCCAGGCTTGCTGCCAAAAGAGAGGCGGACATCATGAAGCAACTCTACCCCGATGTTGCCGTACCTAAACTGATAGACAACAACCGGCATGCACTTGTCATGGAAGTCGCGCCTGGCTCCCTGCTCTACCGGACAAAGCTGGAAGATCCGGAATGGTTCCAGAATACGATAATCGACCAGCTGAAGGCCACTTACGGAAAAGGTATCATACATTCTGATATCAGTGAGTACAATATCTTCGTATATGATGGTGGGGTTCAGATAATTGACTGGCCCCAGTATGTGGATACCGGCCACCCCCAGGCTGATGAGCTGCTTTCCAGGGATGTGCTGAACGTGCTCAAATACTTCAAGCGTAAATACAATATCAGCAGGGATCAGGATGAAGTAGTGGCCTACATAAAGCAAGCCCAAGAGTCATAACTATATGCTATCGCCAACATAAGTTACATTGTATGCAGAACGGGGTTATCTACGGTATTGATATCGCCAAAGGTTCTTCAAGGGCCCAGGATGTTCCCAGGTATGCAGTTGCAGTCCTGAGTGAAGGCGAGATCACATCTTACACCATGCTGCGCAGGCATAAGATACTCAGGATGGTACAGAGAGACCGTCCTGATTATATTGCGGTTGACAATATCTATGAGCTGGCCGCTGATAAGAACGACCTGATACAGTTCCTTGGCAAGCTGCCTGAGAACACCAAGCTGGTCCAGGTCACAGGCGGCATCCACCAGAAGCCCCTGCTGCGTCTTGCCCAGGAACACGGGATCTCCTTCAACCAGTTCAATCCGGTCGAGGAGGCAGAGGTGTGTGCAACCCTGGCAAGCCTGGGTGTGGGCTGCGAGGTATCTCTTTTTGAGGATGTCACAAAAATAAAGATAAGCAGGGCACGCTCTCTTGGGAGGGGTGGCTGGAGCCAGAACCGCTATCGCAGGAAAGTGCATGGCGGGGTGAAGGAGAAGAGCAGGGAGATAGAGAACGTATTGCGCAGATTCTCCCGGGAGACCGGCTTCACTTACAGCGTCAAGGCTACAGAGGGTTTTGGGGGCTACGTGAGGGCGGAGTATACGGTAAATGCAAGAAGGGACAAAGTGCCTGTAAAACCTTCTAATACTGCCGATGTCCAGGTGACCGTTAAAAGCGTGGAAAGGGACAAGATAAAGTATCTCCCTCTGAAGAAGAAGACCAGGAAATATACCATAGTGGGGATAGATCCCGGAACAACGGTTGGCATAGCCATACTCTCCCTTGAGGGGGAACTGCTGCTCTCGCGCAGTATCCGCGGGATATCCCATGATGAGGTCGTCAAGCTGATAGCCGAATACGGGAAACCGGCAGTGGTTGCCACGGATGTCTTTCCCACTCCCGCAGCTGTCGAGAAGATACGCCGTAGCTTCAATGCAGTCCTGGGTACGCCCGGCGGGGAGATGAGGGCAGAGGAGAAAATAGCGCTGGCCCGGACATTCGGCTATTCCAATGACCATGAAAGGGATTCCCTTGCAGCGGCGCTCACGACATACAAGAATTACAAGAACGTCTTCTCCAGGGTCGAGAAAAGGACTCCTAAGTACCTTGACATCGACAGGGTGAAGTTCCACGTGATTCATGGCGCTTCCATCGAGGAAGCCATTGAAAAGGTGCTACCTTTGCCTAAAATGCAGAAAGATGTCCGGCCGGAGCCTGAAAAGGCCGAAGCGCCTGACCTTGATGAGCAGGTGAGCAGGCTGAGGGAGGAACTGAGCCAGAAGAATGCGCAGATAAATCAGCTTAAAGAGTATGTGGCCGAGCTTAAATACGGATCCGGCCAGAAGGAGAGGGAGATCGAGGCACTGGAGCATCGCATCAGCAAGATGAGAACTTCCGAGTCCCTTAAGGTGCGCAGGGACAAGGAGGTACAGATAAGGGACAGCGAGATCGAACGCCTTAAAAAGGAGCTGGCCAGCGTCCGCAAGTCCCTGAAGAACCAGCGCTTGCATACAAAACGCCTGAAGCAGATGCACAAGAAAGAGATGAAAGGCGAGGGTCTGCCGGTAAAGATCATCAAGTCCTTTGCAAAGGAGGCCATACAACATACAAAGGATACCTACGGCCTTAAAAAAGGAGACCTGGTGTATCTTGAGGATCCCAGTGGCGGAGGCCCCGTTACCGCCTCCCTGCTTGCAGATTCAGGGGTCTGTGCCGTTATAACCTCTGAAGAGATACCGCACACCGCCCTGGAGTACTTCTATGATTCCGACCTGCCTGTGATCAGGGGCCTTGAAGTGCAGAGGGTGGATGACTTTGCAATGGTCGATCCCGTGATGCTGGATGAGGCTATCAGGGAATGGGATGAGAAGATACGGGCGCGTATGCGGGAAAAAGAGCATCAGCAGTTCAAATCGATACTGGACGAGTACCGCAGTGAGCGCAGGCGGGGGCTTGCATAGGCTTGAAGAGATCCTCTATATTGCTGGCAGGCGGCCTGGGAACAAGGCTTCAGGGAAGGGAGAAGGCGCTTCTGCCGCTAAAGGGCAGCACTTTCATAGAGAATACTCTGCAGGTGCTGGAAACTGTATGCGAAGAGGTGATCATCTCCTTCAGGGACGAAGCTCAGCGGAAGCACTTCGGATCTTATGCCCGCGGAAGAAACACCGTGCTGGACACGATGCAAAACACAGGTCCCCTTGCAGGTATGCTTGAAGGGTTCAGGGCTGCCCGCGGGGAATATGTACTTGTCACAGCCTGCGATATGCCTTATATCAGCCCTGATATCATTGAGCTCATGTTCAGGATGGCAGAAGGCCACGATGCAGTGGTCCCGGTGAGCGCTTCCGGTACAAGGGAACCCCTGCATGCCGTATACAGGAGGGTCCCTATGCTTCGTGCCATAGAAGCTTCCCTGCAGGGGGGAAACAGGTTTGCCATGTCGCCTGTATTGAAACTGGACGATGTGCTTTATCCCGGAGCAGAGGTTTTCTGTCATGCAGGCAAAGGGCTCATGTCCTTTGCCAACATAAACACTCCTGAGGATCTGGAAAAGTTGGAAGGCAACTGATGTTTTGCCTGGCCGGGGTGATCTGATGGATACCTGCATATTGATAGAAAAAGCCGTACAAAGGATTGCCGATGTATATGATCTCGACCGCGATAAAGTTGAGAAGGCCATATCGGAGTCTGAGCTCCCTCTTGACCTGCCCCGGATGATCGATGAGGGATTGTATTGTTTCCGGGGGCCTGATGATGAGGTAAGGTACGAGAACGCTTCCATCTGCCTTTCCAGCAAGATCCTGGCGAACCCCGGGGTTGCTAAAGTCCTGCTGTCTTCTGTCCGCTCCAGAATGGACCAATGGGACAGGGAAGACATTAACGATCTTCTCTCACTCCTCAGGAAGGCTGTCAGCATAATGGAACTGAATCCTGACCTATACGTTGTTCCGGGATCTTATATCGATATCAATCACCTTCCCTCGGAGCACATCCCAGAGGATGTGAATTCTAAGTGCAGGATATGGGCCATGGATAAAAAAGGGGTATGTCTTGTAGGTATTGATGCAGACCGGCTTATGCATATAGACGATGTCAGAAAGTCTTTAGATATGACTTGAAGTAACTTGCACCTAAGACTAAATGGCTCTGTAATAGCTGTTTTTAACGATGTTCGGCACGCTATCCCCTCTTCTTCTCTAGAAATTCGTATAAAGATGCCTAAAAGATTCGATAAGTTAATAATGTTGATGTGCGTTAACAAAATAGGAATATTTGTAATATACTGCTATTTGCATATTTATTATTCCTTTATCCTGAAATTGGAGCTGGTTGGCAGGATGGAGAGCGATACACCGGAAGAATGGTTCAAACTGGCTTTTGACTCGGATGAGCCGGAAGAGAAGATAGAGTACTTCGACCTTATACTCGAATGTGAGACAAGGGATCCTGCTCTCTGGAGCGATGATGCTGTTGCCCTTGTATGGAACAATAAGGGCATTGCTCTCACTTTTATGGGAATGTATGAGGAGTCACTGGATTGCTTCGAGAAGTCCCTGAAACTTAACAGGAACGATACTGACGTATGGTACAATATGGGAGTTGCCCTTTTCAACCTGGGAAGATACGAGGAGGCCATCGATTACTACAACAGGCTCCTTTGCATCGATCCGCGCAACGACAATGCATGGATAAACAAGGGTGATGTCCTCGTATACATTGGCAGGCATAACGAGGCTATAGAGTGTTACAGCAAGGTCCACAAGGAAATAGAGCTTGACAACAAATTCGCGATCGTGTGGAACAAAAAAGGGATGGCCTACCTTGACCTCTGCCTTTACGAGAATGCTGCTGAGTGTTTCTCAAAGGTCCTCTCGATAGACCCTGAACACGAAAGCGCCATCGAGAATCTGAGGTTTGCCATGGAAGAGGCCAAAATGAAGAACAGCCTTATGGTCCACGCGCAGACACAGACCCTCAGATAAGGAAACTATCGCCCAGTTCAGGTGCATGCGCGTCTACGCCGGTCTCATTGCTGACCCATTCTGCAAAAGCCTCTGTGTCTTCCCCATGTACGGTGAACACCTGCTCAGTGCCCCTGTCACAGAAGTCCTTCACTATTTCCTTAAGCTCCCTGTCTCCGCAGTGAGCCGAGAAATCATACTGCTCGACCTTTATTCCAAGCTGCTGGATGACCCCGCCATTATCTATTATGCCGTTATCAAGGGCCATCCTGCCATTGGTACCCTCGACCTGGTATCCGGTTATAAGGATCTTTGATTTAGGGTCCTTGTGCAGCTTCTTAAGGTAATGGAGCACAGGCCCGCCGTTAAGCATTCCTGCGGTGGTCACTATCACTGAGGATTCAAGCGGCACTTTGTCCCTTTTGCTGCCGTCCACGGCAATGGCATTTGTAAAGGCCCTTCTCAGGTGCGTGGGATTGCGCAAGGCCTCAGGATGCTTGATCATTATCTTGTAGGCGGTTACCCCAAGTCCGTCGACATAGGCCGTAATGCCGTGCGCATCCAGGAGCATGAGTATCTCCTGTGTCCTTCCTATGGCGAAGGCCGGGACTATCACATTCCCTCCCAGGTCAATTGTGTCCATGAGCGAATCCATGAACGCCTTCTCTATCTCTTTTCTGGGCGGATGGTCTTCCCCGAAATACGTGCTTTCTATGATCAGCGCATCCGCATCCGGGAAATCGGTGGCGCCTGACACCAGCCTGGTGTCTATCGTGTTAATGTCCCCTGTATAGAATACACTCTTCTGGTTCTTGTCTTCCAGATGGATGGCTGCAGCACCGGGTATATGTCCGGCATCGTAGAACTGCGCCTTGTAGCCATGTGTGTGGAATTCGAGACCGGGTTCGATACGATGAGTGTTCTCAACGAATCTTGAAAGATCGGTGCTGTCGTATGCGGCAATCTCTCCGCTCCTCTCCGCAATCCTCAGGGTATCCCTGGCAAGCATGCTTGAAAGATCGAATGTGGGTGGCGTCATATAGATGTCAGGTGCAATGTCCATTAAATTGGGAACTGCGCCCGAGTGGTCAAGGTGTGCATGCGACACGAGCACAGCCTCAGGCCGCGCGCCGTTCACGGGGTACTGGGTGGCCTCGCCGGGTTTTATGCCGTAGTCCATCATTATCCTGTCATCGACCAGGACGGCTGAGCGTCCTACTTCCCTGCATGCTCCTTTGAATTCCAGTTTCATATGATCACCTTTTCAGGGTTCAGGCAACGGCATCCTGCCAGCTCCTTATCTTCTTTACCGGAATATTCGTAGTCCTTGAAAGTTCCAGTGGATCGATACTGACCAGGTCCCTGACATCGGATACTCCCGCCCCGGTAAGTTTCTCGGCGGTAACCTTCCCTATACCTGATATGTCGGTTATCTTTTTAGGTTTTATCTTACCGTTGTTATTCTTCTTCTCCTCTTCCTGCACCTTCTGCCATTCAAGGAAATTACATTGCGGGCATCCCAGGTTCCAGGGTCTCTTACCGGAGTTGATGATACTGATATGGTAGAGGTCATGCTGGTCGCAGGTCTTCTCGGTCACTATCACTTTCCCGCCGCGGGGCAGGGGCAATGAGAAATTGCATTCAGGGTATCCTTCGCAGCCTATGAAGCGGCCACCTTTCTTTGAGCGCATGACCATGAGCTTGGAGCCGCACTCCGGACATACTCCTATTATCTTGTCCTCTCTCAGGCCGGCACGCAATGATTCACTTATATTGTCCCTGTTCTCGGCCAGGTCCCTGAAGACGGAGGACAGCATTTCCCTTGATTCGTTGAGCACTTCCTCCTCTGGGATCTCGCCTTCCGCTATCCTGTCCATGTCTGCTTCCAGCTTGCTTGTCATGTCGGGCTTTGATATCGTGGGCGCGAACCTTTCAAGCGACTCGACCACCGCAAAGGCAGTTTTTGTTGGCTGGAGCGGGTTTCCGTGTATGTATGCCCTGGAGTATAGCTTGCTGATGATCTCGTGGCGTGTTGCCTTTGTTCCGAGGCCGAGTTCCTCCATGATCTTGATTAGCCTTCCCTGCCCGTATCTCCCCGGGGGCTGGGTCTCCTTCTCTGCGATATCCTTGCTCAGGACGGTAAGCTGATCGCCCTCTGCGAGTGCCGGAAGCAGCCGGTCCTCAGGTGCGTTGTAGGGATAGTACCAGCGCCATCCGGGGACCACAAGCCTGGCCCCGTTGGCCTTGAACTCCTCCCCGCTGATATCGAAGCGCGCCTTTATGGTCTCCCACTCTGCAGGCTCGGCAAATGTTGCGAAGAAGCGCCTGACAACAAGTTCGTAGACCTTCCATTCCTGCTCGCTCAGTTCCGATTTCTTTGCAAGGGAGGCAGGATAGATTGGCGGGTGGTCTGTTGTTTCCTTCTTGCCTCTTGTGGGTATGAGCTCTTTCTTTGCGAGCAGCTTCTCTGCATACTCCTTGAAAGGACCCTTGGCGAAGATCTCGATCTGCGCCCTAAGGTCGATGCTCTCAGGATAGACAGTGTTGTCAGTCCTGGGATATGAGATGAAACCGTTCATGTAGAGCGATTCTGCAATGTTCATCGCACTTGAGGCAGTGTAACCAAGCGCACTTGCCGCACTGATGAACTCGGTGGTATTGAAAGGCGTGGGTTGCTTGTCGGTCTTGGTGGATGCCGTTATGCTCGAGACCAGTGCAGCGTCTTCAAGTTTCTTAAGGATACTGTCAACATCTTCTTTTTCCCAGAAGCGGCTGGTCTTGTGCTCTGCCTGGAAGACCTCTCCTTTCTTTGTCTGCAGGCTTGCCGAGAGTTCCCAGTACTTCCTGGCTACGAAGGCATCCCTCTCCTTCTCACGTTCCACTATAAGTGCAAGCGTGGGTGATTGTACCCTGCCCACGGACAGGAACATGTTACCCAGGCGTCCGGCGGCAAGGGAGATGTACCGAGTAAGAGAAGCACCCCATACAAGGTCAATAACCTGCCTTGAATGTCCGGCATCAGCGAGATTGAAGTCTATCTTGGAAGGGTTCCCGAAGGCATCATGTATCTCCTTGGGTGTGATGGCACTGTAGTGCACCCTGTCAAACTCGATGTCGGGGTTGACACTTTTAAGTATGTCCACAGCCTCGACGCCGATGAGCTCTCCTTCCCGGTCGTAGTCAGTGGCTATGGTCGCCCTTGTGGCTTCCTTGCCCAGTTTCTTGAGTGCGGATACTATCTTGACCTGTGTGGATGTGGTGATCACCTGGGCATCTATCAGCTCTTTTGCCTCAACCTTCTGCCAGTTATTGTATGCCTTGGGGAAATCCAGCTTTACAATATGGCCGCTCAGGCCGATGAACACCTTCCTCTCCTCTCCGGTACCGAACTCATAGGTGTCGACCCCGCTTACCCTCACCTGCTTCAGCTTGTCCTGGGAAAGGATGCTTGCTATCCTCTTCGCCGCTATGTGTTTCTCTGCTATGATGAGATGCATGTTATCTCCAAAGTCCCTCTCATGAGATGAATGAATTCTAGACCGTTGTTAAAGCCTGAAATCCGCAAAAAGGTTTTTTGTTTTGAGCGGTTTTCCAACTTTTAAATCTAAAAATCATTCTGCTAAATATACTTATCGCAAGCAGAACTTAGGACAAAACAGAATTTCCGTCTAAAATCTAATGTAAAAAAGTGAAGCCTCCCCTCAGGTCATAGGCCATAAGAGGGATGGCCTTATAAGCCCACCCCGGGTTATTTCATATTTATTTCTGCTGGAGAAGTTCGATGTCTTCGAGAACTGCCTGAAGGTCATCTTCGTGCTCGATCTCATCTGTCAGTATCTGGAGCACCATATTGTAGGTCACAGGGTCCTTATCCTTGACCTTGTTCAGTATGGAGTTATAGGTCTGGATGGCACACTGTTCGCCCTTGATATTCTGCTCAAGGACCCTTTTGACAAAGGGGTCTGCCGGAGCGTCGTATCCGCAGTTTGACATCTTCTTCCATTCATCCGGTGAGAGTATGGGGATCCCTCCAAGCTGAATGATCCTTGCGGCGACCATGTCCGCGTGCCGGAGCTCATCAGTGGCATGCTGGATAAGTTCGGCTGCAGCCTCCTCTTTCATGGGTCCCTTGATGACCTTTGCTCCTATCCAGTACTGGTAGTATGCAAGCCATTCATCTGCCAGGGCCTTGTTCAGTGATTCGATCAGGTCGTTGACATCCACGCCGAGGTTTTCGAGCAACTGGATTCCCTTTGTTCCCATTTTACGTCACCTTCTAATATTCTGTTATATTGTTCAGTAAACTATTTAAGATTGTTTCTTGAAGCACATGAACCAGTCAAGGCAGTACTTATCTGCATCCTTGGACTCCACTCTCTCCTTTGCAACTCCGCATGATCCCGGTGGCGGGATGATCACATCTTCCCCAGGTTGCCAGTTCGCTGGTGTTGCCACACCCTCGGCATCAGACTTCTGCATGGCCACGAGCAGTCTCTTGACCTCGTCCATGTTCCTGCCGTTTGAGAGCGGATAATAGAGTATGGCCCTGATCTTGGCCTTCGGGTCAATGAAGAACACTGCACGCACTGCCTGAGTGTCTGAGGCACCTGGCTGGAGCATGCCGAACTTTTTGGCAACGGTCATCTTGAGATCCTCAATGACGGGGAAGGTGACCTCCACATCCTTCATACCTTTATACTGGATCTTCTCCTTTATAGTGCGCAGCCATGCGATGTGAGCGTAGATGCTGTCGATGGACAGGCCGATGAGCTCACAGTTCAATGCCCTGAAATCCTCATGCATGCTTGCAAATGTCATGAACTCAGTGGTACACACAGGCGTGAAGTCTGCCGGGTGGCTGAAGAGAATGACCCACTTGCCTTTGTAGTCCTTCGGGAAATTGACCTCTCCCATGGTGGTCTTTGCCGTAAATGTCGGTGCATCGTCGCCTATAAGCGGCATTGTGCATACTTCCTCCATACTTAATCCTCCATACATTCTTTACAAAATCCGTAGAAATTTGTGTCGGTACTTTCTACTTTAAAGCCTTCTATCTCATCAGATATCCTAAGTGAGTGAGCTGTCAGTTCTTCTGATTCGTAATCAGATATTTTCCCACATCCAATGCAGATGATGTGGTGATGCGGTACAAGATTTGCCTCGAACCTGGAAACTCCCTTGATGTTCACCTCTTTGATCAGACCTTTTTGGGTCAGGAACTTCAGATTGCTATATACAGTTGCCTTGCTTATTCTGGTCAGTTTTTTCCTAACTTCTTCATACACGTCATCAACAGTAGGATGCCCGTCAAACTCCCTGAGGAAGCTCAGGATCTCTATCCTTTGATTTGTGTATTTGATGCCTTCTGTATCCGTCTGTAATCCTTCCTGTATGTTCTTCTCTTGATTCTGCTTTTTTCAAGCATATATTGTTTGATATGTAATTGTAAATAGTATTTATTATTACTTAAAGGCTATTATTAGTTAATAATTAATTGCCCGTTTCAGGTAACATCAATTAATCGGGTTTATTGTGAGGGCCAGATCACGACCAGGTCAGGGCCAGACCGAGTATCTTACAGGAAAATTACAGGAAAGGGAACCATTAGCAGGAACAGGCAATGTTTATCAGGTTTGCATACAAAAGCAGCAGGAAAGGAAATCAACAGTGGAGATTCAGAGGCCTGGCAGGCCAGTCTCTTTGCAAGATGGAGACCGTATACAGCGTTTTCTTTCCCGTTGTATGCGACAAGGATCTTGCTGATCCTGCCAGGAAAGTATCCTTTCATAAGCAGGATCTGCCTTTTAGAGTAAGTAAGCACCTGGCTTGCGACTTCACCAAGGGAGTACTGGAACCTGCTTGACTCGTGCCATCCCATGATTATGCTGTCAACATTCTCGATCTCTGCCTGCTCTATTATCGGGTTTGCTATGTCATGGTCAAAAGCAACTATGTAGTCCCTCTTGTGGCCAAGGATCGCAGGATACCTGTCGAACTCCCTCCTGAAGCTGAAATCCATTGCCATGTGCCTGTCATGGTATGTCTCGTGGGCCACTTGCAGGCTTGTATGGCTTGTACTTTGATCACGTGAAGCCCGATCATCTCACTTCCCAGGCAGTCCGCCAGTTTAAGCAGATTGCGCTCGTGCCTGGGATTGGATATGGGCACGAGTACCTTGTCAAAAGGCCCGGTCTTAATGGCAGGTTGCTCGATTGTGTTTTCCAGCAGGTCGAACAGGTTGTATCCGGGCATGGCCTTCCCCCTTCCGTAATACCTGAACCAGCCCACACCTGCAAACACCACGATGAGTGCAAAGAACAGGGGCAGCACCCCCAGAAGCGGTGACAGTATAAGGCTTCCTCCGAGCCTTGCCAGCTGCTATATGTCGAACAGGAACAGCAGCAGGATCATAATAATGCCTGTGACAAGTATTGCATTGGAAGGCGTTTCGAATGTCCTGTGGATCCTTATGAACCGATGGAAGACCAAGAACAAGACCACTAGAAGTTCTGGCAGATCCGGCTTATGATGATGTGAAGATAAGACAGTATCTAAGGTCCAGAGCGATCAAGAGTAACATACCCATCAATATCGGGAACACTCAGAAAAGAAAAAGAGGAAGACCTACAAGATCCAATCCAGAAACTTATGTGAAAAGAGGGACCCTCTGATAACTGGAAACCGGAAATTAGCCAAGATCAAGGTGAATCAAAAGTTCAAAACCAAATGCACAACGCAAGTCTATTGTAATCTGTGAAAAATCCATTCATTTTTCCTAAGTCTCTATAATGCATCCTTCCCATCGGTTTTAATATATGAGGTCCATTTGTACATGGGTCACTATGGAAAAAATGAAGATAATCTCATGGAATGTCAACGGCATCAGGTCCGTGCAGAAAAAAGGCTTTTTTGAATGGATACAGCAGGAACAGGCTGATATCCTGTGCATCCAGGAAACAAAGGCCCAGAAAGAACAGCTCGGTTCCGGGTTCACTGAAGTGCAGGGTTATCACAGTTATTTCTCCTCTGCTGAAAAGAAAGGCTACAGCGGTGTGGCCATATACACCAAAAGGGAGCCTTTAAGTGTGAAGTGCGGTTTCGGGATCCCTAAGTTCGATAGT
Organism: Methanolobus sp.; assembly: GCA_030154025.1. Taxonomy (GTDB): domain Archaea; phylum Halobacteriota; class Methanosarcinia; order Methanosarcinales; family Methanosarcinaceae; genus Methanolobus. The sequence goes on along the minus strand of JASKKT010000003.1, from coordinate 26,187 downwards.
GAGGGCCGGGTACTGATAGCAGATTACGGGCAGTTCGTGCTGTTCAACATATACTTCCCCAATGGTAAGGCCTCCCAGGAAAGGCTGGATTACAAAATGGAATTCTACGATGCTTTCCTGGAATATGCCCGCGAACTGAAAGGACAGGGGCGCAAGCTCATAATATGCGGTGACGTGAACACCGCCCACAGGGAGATCGATCTGGCCCGCCCTAAGGAGAACGAGACCATCTCTGGCTTCCTGCCGGAAGAGAGGGCATGGATAGACAAGTTCCTCTCGCAGGGATATGTGGATACCTTCAGGTTCTTCCACCCGGAGCCGGGCCAGTATACCTGGTGGAGCGTCAGGGCAGGGGCAAGGGCACGCAACGTGGGATGGAGGATAGATTACTTCTATGCAAGCGAGAACGCCATGGAGAACATCCGCGACTCTTTCATAATGCCGGATGTCCAGGGTTCCGATCACTGTCCGCTGGGAATCATAATGGAGTTCTGACCGTCATATCATAAGAACTGTCAGAGTATACACCGATCAAATATCCGGGCCATCCATTGCCAGTCCGACAGCCTCCATGGGATTGCAGGCTTTTACAGTTCCTTCTATTTCCCATTTTGACCGTAAAGTCACTACCTTTTTACCCATTTTCAGGGCAAGCGCTATCTCGGACAGTGTCCCGTACTCTCCTCCAATAGCTATCAACACGTCGCATGACTGAGCTATGATGGCATTGCGGGCATGTCCCATGTTGCTCAGTATTAAAATATCTATGAATGGGTTTGCATCACGGCGGTTATCCCCGGGAAGTATCCCTACGGTGGTCCCACCCTCCATTTTAGCTCCCCTCGCGGCAGCCTCCATTACTCCACCGCGTCCTCCACATATAAGGAAAGCGTTCCTTTTTGCTATCTCTCTTCCCACTTCCTCTGCTGCCTTCTCGACTGCCTCGCCACACGCACCCGCGCCTATCACTCCTATCTGCAGCCTCATGGGTCTTCCATTCCTCCTGTTACATGTACTCACTCTGGATTTGCAGTACTTCCTTACTGTCCTTTGCCCTGGAGTATTCCTCAAGTGGCTCGTGGTTCAGCTCAAGGAAAGTGTGTCCCCAGTTGAACTTGTCCATGATTGCCTGGGCCTGTCTTTCATGGCCAAGGATGTACAGGGCGGCGGCAAAGGCTTCTGCAGATGTGAGCTTGAACGGCCTGCCAAAATTCACGGGGTTGCCTGCAACCAGGTAAGGCAGCGCACGGTGCTGGAGGTTGAGCCTGACAAGCTGGGGGAAGACCTCCTCCACGTGCTCCCATGAGCAATCAAGCACAGTTATTCCCTTTCTGGCATTATCCTCGGGAGAGAGAGTTTTCTCAGCCATGGGGTCCAGTAAAATGGACTCCCGTGGTATCCTGTTCACCTGTTCAAAAAGGCGGGCAAGCTCAAAACGTGCCATTTTCTTTCCTGTGCACTTCTTCGGATCACACTGGCTTGCGTGATAAATGAAGAGCTTAACATCCTTCACATTCTTTCCTTCCATGATCCTCCTTCTTGTATTATAGTATAATACTGCTTGTTTATATTGCCTGGTTTGCTGAAAGTGCTCCTTTATAACTCTTGATGCTTTCATAGGTATCTTTTTATATTTACAATACCTTATTTTAATAAATATATTTATATTTGAGGTATGCTGGCCTATCCGGTCGACACAGAAAACTACTCACTAATATTTATAAAGGGGTGCTCAATGACTGCAAAGATATATACTGCCATCTCCGGAAAAGGTGGTACCGGTTCGACTACTGTTTCAATAAACATTGGTGCTGCAATCGCAGGTTTTGCCAAGAAGACACTTCTCATTGATGCGGATATAGGAATGCCGACAGTTGGGCTTATGCTTGGCATTGAAACATCCAAAGCCACACTGCACGATGTCCTCGCAGGTAACGCTGATGCCAAAGATGCCATATATGATGGGCCTAACAACATGAAGGTCATACCGGGCAGCATATCCCTGCAGAGTTTCCTTAATACGGACCCCGATAAGCTGGCTGATGTAGTGGAAAGTCTCAGGGAAAGCTACGATTTCATAATAATTGACTCTCCCACGGGTATCACCAAGAATTCCGTTTCAGCGATATCCCTTGCAGATGAACTTATAATTGTCATGAACCCTGACATTGCTTCCCTTGCAGGTGCGATGAAGGTAAAGACTATTGCCGAATCCATGAACAAGCCCTTCCTTGGCTTTTTCCTGAACCGGAGCGCAGTAACCTCCAATGAACTTAATGCAGAAAGGATAGAGGGCACCCTCGGTGTCAAGATGCTTGAGAACCTGCCTGAGGATGTCAGCGTCAAGAAGTCCATGGCTTTTAAGGCTCCTGTTGTGGTCAAATACCCGGGCTCCCCCGTCTCAGTGGGATTCAATCGCCTTTCAGCATCAGTGGCAGGAATAAAAGTGCCTGCAGTTGAAACTTATCAAGAGGACAAGAAAGGAATAAAGAAGGGCAAGAGACTCTCTTTGTCCAAGAACAAGGGCGCATGATCTGTTTACACGGGGCGATAAAATGGATCATCAATCTGATAAGGATATATCTGATAAAGCGAGCCCTTCTGTGCGCTCTGACCAGGAGCAGGGTAGTGAGGGCGTGCAGCATGCTCAGGGCATGAAGGACGATCAGCCAGCCGGAAAGGTAACAGCAGGCTCCCGGCTATCTATCTTAAAGGGTAACACTTCCGAAAGCAGCGGGCAGGATATGTCTTCTGATAACAGGCCCTCTGAAGATCTGTCAGACGATAATACTAGTGAGATCATCCCCAGTATCAATGAAGATTCTTTTGTGGATGAGCTTGCAAATCTCATACTTCCTGAAGATGAGACTGTAAGTGTCGAGGAACTTAAAAGTAAGATAGATCTTCCCTACGAGGACATTTTCGAGGAGGATCTCCCCGAAGAAAAAGAGACCTACTGGGGAATGATACTCAAGGAGATCTTCGAGCTGCCTGTCGTTGACGAGGAAGATATTGAAGAGGAAGAAGAGAAGGAAAGCCTTAAGGACCGCGTGAACAAGCTCTTCGCAAGGAAGAAGATCAACATTGATCCTTACAATATGATAGAGCACGGACCTGTGGTTGATTTTACCATTCCTGCAGACAGTCCTTACAAGGAAGTGGAGCTGTACGATGTAAACGCGCCTTATGCTTATGTAAGGATAGCATACAACCCGGAATCACATGAGTTCCAGTACCAGGCTCTGGAGCCCCGGCTTTCCCCTAAGGAACAGGAACTGCTGGATGCTATAAAGATCAGGTTCATCGAATCCCTCGATATAAATCTCAAGGAAGTGTCCCGACAGAACGCAGAGAGTTTCCTCAGGGAAAAGACAATGGAGTATCTCCAGGAGTACCAGATCGATATCTCTCCTAAGAAACGTGAAAAGATAATGTACTACATAGTCCGTAACTTTGTAGGCTACGGCGAAATAGACGTATTTATGAGGGATCCCAATCTTGAGGATGTATCATGTGACGGTCCCAACACGCCTATCTATGTCTATCACAAGGTTTACAACTCCATCCCCACCAGTGTGGAATTCGCAGATGACGAGGAGGTCGACTCCTTTGCCATCAAGATAGCGCAGATATGTGGAAGACACATTTCCATAGCGAACCCGCTACTGGATGCAACCCTGCCGGATGGCTCCCGTATACAGCTTACCCTCGGGCGCGAGATAACCACCCGTGGGAGCACCTTCACCATCAGGAGGTTCAAGGATAACCCCATAACACCTGCAAACCTTATAGACTTCCATACATTCTCAACGGCAATGCTGGCTTACCTGTGGCTGGCAGTGGACTCCAGCAAGAGCCTGATATTTGCAGGAGGCACTGCATCAGGGAAGACCACTGCAATGAACGCCGTATCCCTCTTTATCCAGCCGGAAATGAAAATAGTGTCCATAGAGGATACAAGGGAGCTTAACCTGTCGCACCCCAACTGGATCCCCGGTGTCACGAGACAGTCCTTCGGAGGTGCAGACAAGGGTTCGATCGAGATGTACGAGCTTCTCAGGGCCTCCCTGAGGCAGAGGCCTGAGTACATACTTGTGGGTGAAGTGCGAGGAGTAGAGGCATTGACGCTCTTCCAGGCGATGTCAACAGGACATACCACTTTCTCCACAATGCATGCAGACTCGGTTGCCTCGGCCATCCACAGGCTTGAGAACCCGCCTATCAACGTTCCCAGGATAATGATCCAGGCACTTGATCTTATAGCTATCCAGGTTCAGGTCAAGGTAGGGGACAAGCGTGTCAGGAGGTGCAAGACGCTCACGGAGATTGTAGGCGTTGATCCAAGGACCGGTGAACTGCTGACAAACGATGTGTTCTCATGGGACGCAGCAAGGGACATGTTCCATTACTCCGGCAGATCCTATGTCATTGAAAGCGTGATGGAGAGCAGGGGATGGACCGAGGAGAGAGTACGTGACGAGCTGAAACGCCGCCAGGAGATCCTTGAGTGGACCAAGGACAAGAAGGTTGCTCACTTCAGGGACTTCGCCAAGATAGTGGTTGCATACAACCGTGAACCGGAAACAGTGATGAAGATGGTGAGGCAGGATATGTATGTCTAACCTATATTTTACCTTTGCATTCAACATCTTTGGCAAGTACTATACAAAGAGAAGAGTGGAATACTTCGGTCTTCGCTATAATCTGATGAAGAACAGAATGGACATGGCATACGACACTTACCTGTCAGGTGCCCTGCTAAGTTCCATTCTTTGCTCGGCTATCGCTCTTATTGGCTTTACGGCAATTGTCACGTTGCTGGGAGTGCCTGATGTACGGGCCTCGCGCTTGATGCTCCCTGCCTGGACCGCTCCTTACATGGTGTACAAACCCCTGCTGGTCGCTCTGGTTGGCAGCATACTTATTGTAATCCTGGTCTTTATTGTGGTCTACAAGACATTCCTGCTGTATCCTGTGATAATGGCCGGTGACAGGAAGAGGAACATCGACACGATGCTGCCCCACGCTGTGAACTATATGTCTGCAATGTCAGGTGCAGGTGTGCTTCCTGTGGATCTTTTCCGTTCTCTTGCCAATAACAGCATATATGGGCAGGTGTCCGTAGAATTCAGATACCTTGTGCGTGATCTCGAAGTACTTGGCCATGATCTTGTTACTGCTATGAAGAACCTCTCGGCGACGACTCCTTCCTTAATGCTGCAGGACTTCCTGCAGGGAGCAATAACCGTTGTTACTTCAGGTGGTCAGATCGAGACATATTTCCAGGTGAAGGCGGACCAGTACCTGCAGGAGAACAGGCAGAACCAGAAAGAGTTCCTTGAGACCCTGGGCCTGCTGGGAGAGACCTATGTGACTGCTTTTGTGGCAGGTCCGTTATTCCTTATAGTCGTGATGTCGATCATGTCCATCATGGGCAGTGCACAGCTTATATTCCTCTACCTGATCATCTATGCATTGATCCCTGTTGGAAGTATCATGTATGTTATCCTTATAAGCAGTCTGACCCCGGAGGCATAAGATGAAATTAATTGACCTTATCCGGAAATACCTGGTCCGGCGTGAACCCCCTTCTGACGAGCTACTGAGCGAGGAAGAGCTGTGTATGCTGGAAGACGGTCTGATAAGTTCCAGGATGGAAGACGCAAAAAAGAATGTAACCATTAAGCAGTTCCTGAAAAACCCTGGCAGTACCTTCTATGCCCATCCGGAATACACTCTTGTGATCAGCTTACCGGTGGCTCTGATGGTCTTTTTGCTTGGGTTGAAAATGACCTGGGGTACCCCTCTCATAGATGATGTCATGATCTTCACTGTCCTGATCACTGTCACGCCGCCAGCTATTGCTTTCCATAAGAGGTTCACGAATATAGACAAGGTTGAGGAATACCTGCCAACATTCCTCAGGGACCTTTCTGAGCTCAGCAGGGCGGGACTTACTCTTTCAAAGGCTGTGGGTACGGTTTCGAGAGGAGAGTATGGCGCCCTCACAAAAGAGGTTCAGCAGATGGACAGGTCCATGTCATGGGGTATCTCCTTTGAACAGACCCTGAAGAACTTCTCAAAAAGGGTCCCCACTCCTGTAATTGTGAGGTCGGTCTCACTTATCAATCAGGCAAGCAGGGCAGGAGGACGTGTGTCCTCTGTGCTGGAAGCGGCTGCCCGGGATGCCAGGGAGGTCAAGCTGCTTGAACGTGAAAGGCGCGGGAACATGATGGTGTATGTGGTCATCAGCTACATGTCCTTCTTTGTCTTCATTTTCGTTATAGCGATGCTGACATCCACCTTTGTCCCGACCATGGCGGAAGCGGCAAAGGCCGCACAGGGCGCCGGAGCGGGTTCGACATTTATCAAGGGATTTGACCCTGCCCACTATTCAAGGCTCATGATGCATGCGGCTGTTATCCAGGGTTTCATGAGCGGGCTCGTGGCGGGACAGATGGGTGAAGGGGCTGTGACCCAGGGACTGAAGCACTCTGTTATCATGACAATGATAGCCTGGACGATCTTCACATTCCTTATCTGAGGCCGGAGAACACGTTCCTGGCCCTCTCCTCTATTTTTGCGAACAGATCGTTACCCTTTGCATCTATACCCACTATGAGCGGTCCGAAGTTCTCGACCTTAAGCACCCATACGGCTTCCGGCATTCCCAGGTCAGGCCAGTGCACAGTCTCTACCTCTCGGATGTTCTCTGCAGCAAGAGCGGCACATCCTCCTGTAAATGCAAGGTAAACGCATTTTCCTTTAAGCGAACCTGCGACATTGTCCATTCCGCCTTTCCCTATAAGGACGGTGACATTATAGTTATCAAGAAGCTGAGGGGTCATCTTTGACATACGTGCGCTGGTGGTGGGACCTGCTGCAACGACCTCCCATCTCTCATCCTTTTGCTGCATCAGGGGCCCGCAATGATAGATTGCAGCACCTTCCAGATCGAAGGGGAGCTTTTCTCCCTTTCCGGCAAGCTCAAGTATCCGGGCATGCGCCTCGTCTCTGGCTGTGAGGACCGTGCCTGTAAGATACACCACATCTCCTGTGGAGAGCTGCTCAAGTTCTTCTTTTTTGAGAGGTGTGCTAAGATGGAACTCTGTCATTTGCCACCCCCCAGTATGACTGAAGCATGCCGGTTGGCCCAGCATTGTATATTGACAGCCACAGGGAGGGATGCTGTATGGCAGCAGGCCTTTTTGATGTGTACTGCAAGTGCCGTGGTGTCCCCTCCAAGTCCCATGGGGCCGATACCCAGGGCATTTATGTCTTCCAGCAGGCTTGCTTCAAGGTCATCCATCTTATCGGTGTCCTCGAGAAGGGCGAGCTTTGAAAGCCTGGCTGCCTTATCAAAAGAGCCCCCGATGCCTATGCCTACAATGATCGGGGGACAGGGCTTCCCGCCTGCCTTAAGCACGGTCTCAAGCACAAATTCATGGATGCGGTCTGCCTCAGTGGGATTGAACATCTTTATAGCGCTCATGTTCTCGGAGCCGGCACCCTTGGGAGCTGCAGTGATCCTAATCCGGTCACCCTCAACGAACTCGTACTTTATATCCGGGATTCCGTTGCCGGTGTTCGTTCCGGTGTTATGGCGCGTGAGCGGGTCCACTGCATTGGGGCGCAGAGGGATCGTCTCTGTGGCTATCTTTGCTCCCTCGATGATGGCTGCCTCAAGGTCAAAATCGATTTTTGCTTCCCGCCCGATTTCCACAAAGAAGATCAGTATGCCCGTGTCCTGGCAAATGGGTACCTGCTTGCGGGATGCAATGTCGATGTTCCTCAGAATGGCTTCTATCTGCTCCCTTGCTATATCCGTGGATTCCTGCGATGCGGCCCTTCTCAGGGCATCAGTAACATCCTGTGGCAGGCCTGTCTGGGCTTTCTTCAGTATCTCTACGACAGAGTTCACCACAGTATCATACGAAATGTCTGCTGCCAAAAAAGATCACCTGTATGGTGCGGGAGAAGGGATTCGAACCCCCGAACGCCTGCGCGAGAAGATCTTGAGTCTACCACCGTTGGCCGCTTGGTTACTCCCGCAATGTGAGATTTTCGACATTTCTACATCGGTATTTATTATAAACCTATCTGTTAGGGGCCCGATGGTAAATATAACCACGCTGAACGCTGTTATTGCATTTATATAAAACGGCTTTTTGTTCTTGAATGGTATTTGCAAAGAATATTCCAAAACGATTAGGTTAAATATTTGTAACTCACTATTCATTTATCAGTCCGTAAATACTTAATCGGGACTTACTGTATAAAAGAAGCTGGGGGGCATTCTTATCAGAAGAAGTAGATTGGACATTACGCTTGCGATTTTAAAGATTGCCATGAACGGCGCAAAGAAGACGCAAATCGTATACGGCGCCAACCTTAATTCGACTATAGCGAACAAATATCTGGAACGACTTGAAGACAAGCAGCTCATCGAACAAAAGGGCAACCTGTTCGTCACGACCGACAAGGGCCGTGTGTATAAGGACCTTGCCAGTGAACTTGATGTTCGCTAGGCTCAGGATATTTTCCGCAGCTGTAAAAACGACTTGTATTTTATGTGTACTTTATGGTGACTACTTCTTATTGACTCCTGGAAATATCTCTTATCAATCCTCGTATTTGCAGGACAATACTTTTTATCCTCAGGCACAATAGGGAATAGGTAAAAACAGGTCATGTGCAGAGGTCGTAAATGGGCGAGATAGTTGTAAGCGACTCAATGAGAGCTTATTTTGAAACTCTTGAGTCGGAGCTGAAACACGAGATTGAGATTGCTAACCGGGCGCGCTCCAAAGGTAAGGACCCAAAGCCCTGGGTGGAGATACCTCTCGCAAAGGACCTTGCGGACAGGGTGGAGAACCTCATCGGTGTAAAAGGTGTGGCAGCCCAGATACGCATATTCGACGAGACCATGTCCCGCGAGGAGGGTGCGCTTGCTATCGGTAAGGCTGTAGCCGAGGGTGTTGTCGGTGAGTTCCCTTCCCGGGCCGCGGCCATTGAAGCTGCTATCCGTGTTTCGGTTGCGATGCTAACCGAGGGTGTGGTTGCGGCGCCCATTGAAGGTATAGACCGTGTGGACATAGGCAAGAACGACGACGGTTCCGAGTACATAAGCATCTTCTACGCGGGTCCCATACGCAGTGCGGGAGGCACGGCCCAGGCCCTGTCCGTGCTTGTGGGGGACTATGTGAGGCGTGCCGTGGGCATTGACAGGTATAAGCCGCGCAAGGAAGAGGTTGAGAGATACGTTGAGGAGATCCTGCTTTACAGGCGTGTGGCCACATTGCAGTACACTCCCACTGAGGATGAGATCAGACTGATAGTCGAGAACTGTCCCATATGCATCGACGGGGAGCCTACCGAGGCTGAAGAGGTGGAGGGTCACCGCGACATGGACAGGATAGAGACCAACAGGATACGTGGTGGAATGGCACTTGTGCTTGCCGAGGGCCTGGCCCTGAAAGCACCCAAGGTACTGAAGCATGTAAACAAGCTGGAACTTGACGGCTGGGACTGGCTCAACAAGCTCATATCCGGCACAAAGGGCGGTGAGAGTAAGGACGAGACGAAAGGTATCAAGCCCAAGGAGAAGTATCTCACCGACCTGATAGCGGGCAGGCCTGTGTTCTCTCATCCAATGCGGCCGGGAGGCTTCAGGCTGCGGTACGGGAGATCCAGGAACACATCATTCGCCGCGGCCGGAATAAGCCCGGCCAGTATGGTCATTCTGGACAGTTTCATTGTTGCGGGCACGCAGCTCAAGGTAGAGCGCCCAGGCAAGGCAGCGGGCATGGCCCCGGTGGATTCTCTGGAAGGGCCGACGGTGAGACTGAAGTCGGGAGACGTGCTCAGGATAGATGATGAAAAGACAGCTTATGAGCTGCACCCTGAAGTGGAATACATTATCGACATAGGCGAGATACTCATAAATTACGGTGACTTCCTGGAGAACAATCACCCCCTGATCCCCGCATCATATTGTTTTGAATGGTGGATACAGGAATTACAGAAAATTGCTCCCGATAATGGTCTGGATATCTCTGTCCTGAAGGACCCTTCACAGGAATTCGCACTTGAACTGTGCGAGACCTATAGAGTTCCCCTGCATCCCAAGTTCACCCATCTCTGGCATGATATTGATGCGGAGGAGTTTGCCAGGCTGTCGTCTTTCGTGTCCGAACATGGTTCGCTTAATAAGGATGAGGGCTGTCTGGAGCTCCCGTTCGACCTCGCGTGTTCTGGTGGCATTAAGAATATCCTTGAAGTGTTGCTTGTGCATCACAGTATCAGGGGAGAAAAGATAACTATCGACGATCCGAAGCCTTTCATCCGCTGCCTCGGACTGGATGAGGAACTTGGCAGGTGCTGGGATGAGCTTCAGTCCGGGGACGCCCTTGAGGCGGTCAACCAGGTGAGCGGCCTCATAGTCCGCGCACGTGCTCCCATGAGGATAGGCGCAAGGATGGGAAGGCCTGAGAAGTCCAACAAGAGGAAAATGTCTCCTGCTCCCCATGTGCTGTTCCCGATAGGCGACACGGGCGGCAATACCAGGAAACTGGAGAGCGCCGCCAGCTATAAGGAGTCTATGAACGACAAGACAGGTCTTATAAAAGTGGAGCTCGGCAACAGGGTATGTCCCTCATGCGGGGTCCAGACCTATGAATATCGCTGCGGTTGCGGAGAATTCACTATCCCCAAACTGTCCTGCCCTAGGTGCGGCATATCGGTGCAGAAGGAGGAATGCCCGAAATGCGGTACCAAGACCACATGTGTTAAGATCCAGGCCATCGACTTCAAAAGTATCTACCAGGGAGCCTTCGAGAGACTCGGTGAGCGCGAGAGCAACATAGAGCTCAAGGGAGTCAAGCGCATGATGTCCAGGGACATGACGCCTGAGCCCCTGGAAAAGGGCATACTGAGGGCAAAGTACGATATATTTACTTTCAAGGACGGGACTGTCAGGTACGATATGTCCGACATCCCCCTGACGCATATCCGGGCCGATGAGCTTGGGATAACTGTGGGTATGCTGCACGGGCTGGGGTATTTCGAGGACGCCTATGGAAAACCTCTTGAGAGGGAGGATCAGGTAGTGTGCCTGAAGGTCCAGGATATCGTGGTATCCTACGACTGTGCCGAATACCTGCTGCGTACAAGCAAGTATATTGATGACCTGCTCGTGAAATATTATAAGGAGGAGGCTTTCTATAAGGCCGAGCATATCGAGGATCTGGTGGGCGCGCTTGTTATGGGGCTTGCTCCCCACACTTCTGCAGGCGTGCTGGGCAGGCTTGTGGGTTTCACCAAAGCCTCGGTAGGCTATGCACATCCCTTTTTCCATGCTGCAAAGAGGCGTAACTGTGATGGTGACGAGGACTGCGTTATGATGCTCATGGACGGGCTTTTGAACTTCTCCCGTGACTATCTTCCAGAGAAGAGGGGAGGCAAGATGGATGCTCCCCTTGTGCTGACCACAAGGCTCGACCCAAGCGAGGTGGACAAGGAAGCACATAATATTGACGTATGCGATCACTATCCTCTGGAGTTCTATGAGGCGACCCTTGAGTACCCCAATCCCAAGGATTTCGAGAAGGTCATAGACCTTGTAAGCCGCAGGCTTGGCACGTCCCTGCAGTATGACAATTTCATGTTCACCCACGATACGACTGACATCGCTGCCGGACCTCTGAACTGTGCCTACAAGACACTCGGCAGCATGGTGGAGAAAATGGATGCCCAACTTGCCCTTGCAGATAAGCTGCGCGCAGTCGATGCGGCAGATGTTGCGGAGCGGGTGCTGATATCCCACTTCCTGCCGGACATGTTCGGTAACCTCAGGGCATTTTCAAGGCAGGGTACACGGTGCATGAAGTGCGCTGCCAAGTTCAGGCGGCCTCCCCTTACAGGAACCTGTCCCAAATGCGGTGGTAACGTGATACTCACAGTCCATGAAGGCGCGGTAAAGAAGTACCTCGAAGTCTCGAAAAAGGTTGCTGAGAAGTATAATGTGTCTAATTACACGAAACAGAGGATCGAGCTGCTGGGTCTGGATATGAAATCCCTGTTCGAGAACGACAAGTCCAGGCAGCTGGGGCTCTCTGAATTCATGTGAGCCTGAGCTTGCAGGTGTCTGTTACTTTTTGACCGGAAGCCCTATGGCATTGATCTCACTGATCAGCTCAGTGAACTGTTCTATCTCAAAAGCGAGGACTTCCTCTTTGGTCATCCCGATGGACATCTCGCCATCATAGCTGAGCATGTCAGGGCCCCTTCGCACGAACCTGTCAATACCGTCCCTCGAGAGCACCTTCTTCGCCTCGGGGTCATGTACGAAGGCCCTTCCGGGAATTATAACTGTTTCCTTTACATCATTAAGGTCCAGGGCTTCCAGGTCCTCTATGGTGATGAGGCATCCTATGTCCTTTCCAACCGCAACCACATTGACACTGCTATTGAGCCTGGTAAAGATTTCAGAAAGGCGGTCAGCTGCAGCCCTGCTTGTCAGCAGTGTCGCATCCTTGAGGACCGCAGGCAGTTGTGCAAGCGCCTCCTCATCCTTCCTGATGGCAAAGGGTGAGCCGATAAGCGGGTCCTCGAGGGGTGTGCCTGTTATTCTCATATTGTATTTCCCGGCGGCCTGGCGGACAATGCCTGCAAAATCCTCTATGCTTTGGCTATCTATTCTTTCCATGACCGGTGCGTTGTCAAGTATAAGCCCTTCCTCGCGGCTGTTGGCAAAGCGCATGAGTATGGCTCCCTTCGCTCCCATGGACTCCAGATCACTGAGTGTCTTTTCAAGGGCCTGTCCGTCATTCACTCCGGGGATGAGCACAATGGCTGCGTAGACCTCGCAGCCGGCGCAGAAATCCCTGAGCACCTGTAATGATTGCTCAGGATGAGGGTCATGCATGTATTTCCCACGCAGGGCGGGGTCCGTTGAAAAAACCGTGAATGAGACCTCAGTAACTCCATATCCCAGGAAGAACTCTGCTTCGTTGCCTTCGACAAAACCTTTGCCGCTGGTGTATCCCAGGTGGATAGGCAGGCCGAACTGGGAAAGGTTGGCAACAAGTGGCATAAGTTCCGGGTAGCAGCTTACATCCCCTCCTCCGCTGATGGTTATCTTGTTGATATCCTCCTGGCTGAAGCGTATCTTCTGGTAGGTTTCCTGGAATACGTACTCTGCAGGCTTGAACCCTGAGTATGATTCACGCACGCCTCTGGTGCAGTAGTCACAGCCTTTCAGGAAAGGAAAACAGTGTTTGCATCCAAAGGGCTGCACTTCCTTTACCTTCCTGAAATAGCAATAGGTACAGAATCCCTTGCAGTCGACACCGGGATTTCCCCCCACATCTGCGATGATTTCCATAGTGTTTTTTAGACACTATAAGTACTACTTATACTTTTGCGATAGATTCTTATCTGTCCTCAAAGGGACCTGTCGGAGTATTAATAAATATATTATTCATTATAATTGGAGAAGCGATTTCAAAACTATTTTACATTAATGTTTTGTGATTACGTGATTGGGAACAGTATGATGCAAAAGGTTTAAACACCATCGTTACTTAATAGTTCCGAGAATTCCCGATGGAAAATTTTCGTACAGGACATATGTGGTACAGAGTAATTGTTCATCAGTAACTCGAACTGTACATTTCCAGTTGGGTGATTTCTGAATAAGAACATAGGAGGAAAATACACGTGTCTGATAAAATAGACATTTACGACGATAGAGGTAAATTGCTGGAAAGTGGTGTCGATCTTATGGATATTGCACCAACAAGAAACGCAGCAATTCAGAACATCATTAAAGACACCAAGAGAACCGTCGCAGTCAACCTCGCCGGTATCGAGAAGGCTCTTGAGAGCGGAAAGATGGGTGGCCTCGGACGCAAGATCCTTGGAAGGGAACTCAAGTACGATGTTGTTGCCAACGCAAGTGCGATCCAGGACTCAGTCGCAGGATTCGTCAGGGCAAAAGAAGGCGATGACACCAACGTAAAGGTACTTGCAGGCGGAAAGCAGCTCCTTGTACAGGTACCAAGCGTAAGGGCACTTGTAGGCGCTGACTATGTATCTGCAAGCACGGTGACCGGCGCAGCAGTCGTTCAGGCAATCATCGACATGTACAAGACCGATATGTTCGACGCACCAATCGTCAAGTCCGCTGTATGGGGAAGCTACCCGCAGACCATGGACATGAAGGGCGGAAACATTGCATCAATCCTCAGTATCCCACAGAATAACGAAGGTCTCGGATACTCCCTGAGGAACATCACCACCAACCACATCGCAGCCATCACCGGCAAGAAGGCAATGAATGCAGCAGCACTCTCATCCATCTTCGAGCAGGTAGGCATGTACGAGATGGGTAACGCTGTCGGTCCTTTCGAGAGGCACCAGTTACTTGGTCTTGCATACCAGGGTCTCAACGCAGGCAACTTCGTCTACGAGATCGTCAAGGAGAACGGTAAGAACGGTACTATCGGTACTGTTGTTCAGTCAACAGTCGAGAAGGCACTCGAGGCAGGCGTCATCTCCGTTGACAAGACCGCACCATCCGGATACAAATTCTACAAGGCAAACGATGTTTCCATGTGGAATGCATGTGCAGCAGTAGGACAGCTTGCAGCAACCATGGTCAACTGTGGTGCAGGCAGGGCAGCACAGAACGTATCCTCAACCATCCTCTACTTCAACGACATCCTTGAGAAGGAAACAGGCCTTCCAGGCTGTGACATGGGAAGGGCACAGGGTACTGCAGTCGGATTCTCCTTCTTCAGCCACTCAATCTACGGTGGAGGCGGACCGGGTATCTTCAACGGAAACCACGTTGTGACCAGGCACTCCAGAGGTTTCGCAATTCCATGTGTCTGTGCAGCAGTATCACTCGATGCAGGCACACAGATGTTCTCAGTCGAGAAGACATCAGCACTTGTGGGCAGCGTGTTCGGATCAATACCAGAGTTCAAGGAGCCGATCAAGGCAGTAGCAGGAGCTCTCTAAGACACAAAACCCAGTTAGAATATCAAAGGTTAAACCGATATGTCAGATTCTTCAAGAGATACAGATTACCTGCAGCTTGAAATATATCCAGGCAGGCTGTTAAATCCGGACACTGCCGAGGTACTGCTCAACGAGATCGCAGAACTGGACGGTGTTATCAGGTTCTTCGTCCACGGGCCGAGGATACCCAAAACAGTACCCTACGGACCTGCAACCGGCGAAACTGTAAACCATCCCTCAAGGAGGGTCATCATGGTTGCCGGCCAGGAAATGGATCTTGAGGTGAGCGTGGGTGGCATTCGTCTAGAGGTCACCGATGCCGACGTAAAGGAGAACATCAGGGAAATCTGTGACAAGCTGCTTCCGTTCTCATATGAGTTCAGGGAAGGCCTTTTCATACCAACCACACAGACCGTCACCGACTACGCAAAACGCGGGCCGGATGCGGATCCGCTCTTACTCGGGATGACCGATCCGAAGGGTAAGCTGCGAAACAAGCCAGTATGTATCCTTAATAAGAAAGACAGCGAGTGATCGAATGTTCGACCGGGAGACACAGGTTGTTGATTGCAGGCACGGCATGGGCCTTGGCAGAGGAGGAGGGCTCGCTCAGCGTGGCACTTTATCCGAAACCGGTAGGGCCGATGTGATCGCCGTCGCAATGAGTCCCGGAAGAAGACACATCACAAAACCGGTATGTGAGCTCACATACGGTATGCGTCGGGAAGAGATACAGGTCAGTGTAATGGTCCTGAACACGGGTTCAGGGGTTCCGGACACCAACATGGGTTCCGGTTCGTTCGGGATAAGTCCTGAAGAAGTTGCACAGATCAACAGGCACAAGGTTGCAGTGATCCATACCGGCAACATAAGAGAGCACGTTGTAAGAAAGGTCAAGGCTATTCTGGAAGAAGCAAACGTTCCTGCAGTAGTTGTCTGCCAGACCCTCGTGGATTTCGAGGATTTTGCAGAGGCAGGAGTCAAGACAAAACTTGTAAAACCCAAAGACAGTGATATTCTGACAAAAGGAAGGGTTATGGAAATTGTGACAGGAGTTACACGAGGAGAATCATGTTCAAGGGAAAAACTGAACGAACTCGTGAAAGCTGTAAAGATCACAATGAGATCATTAGAGAATTAGGAGTGAATGATTATGGCATATAAACCCCAGTTTTATCCAGGAGCAACATCCGTTGCAGAAAACAGAAGGAAGCACATGTCAGGTAAAGTGGAGAAGCTCAGAGATATCTCCGACGATGACCTGACTCTCGTACTCGGGCACCGCGCACCGGGAAGCGACTACCCAAGCACCCACCCACCACTCGCAGAGATGGGCGAGCCGGATGATTCAATCAGGCAGCTTGTCGAAGCAACACCAGGCGCAAAGGCCGGTGACAGGGTAAGGTACGTACAGTTCGTTGACTCAATGTACAACGGTCCATCAGTACCATACTTCAGATCCTACAACGCAGCCATCAACTTCAGAGGTGTCGACCCAGGAACACTCTCCGGTCGTCAGGTCGTTGAGGCCCGTGAGAGGGACATGGAACAGCTCGCAAAGTTCCAGTTAGAGACAGAGATGACCTGCCCGGCACTGTCAAGCCTCAGGGGCGCAACAGTCCACGGTCACTCCCTGAGACTTCCTGAGGATGGCGTAATGTTCGACATGCTCGACAGGGCAAGAAAGGAAGGCAACAACATCGTAATGCACAAGGACCAGGTAGGCAGGCCCATCGACAAGAAGGTCAACCTCGGCAAGCCAATGTCAGATGAAGAGGCCGCAAAGAGGACCACTATTTACCGTGTCGACAATGTCGCATTCAGAGATGACAAGGAAGTCATTGAGTGGGTCCACAGAGTATTCGACCAGAGAACCATCTACGGCTTCAAGCCCATGAATGTATGAGGTGATGATAATGGCAAATGACAGAAAGAAGATGTTTGCAAAGCACATGGAGATCAAGTTCACAAAAGAACACGGAACTAACAAGATGGAGGGTGGCAAGATCACCGACATGGTTGGTAAATACTACCGCCTCGGTGTAGACCAGAACCCCCGCAAGTTAGAGATGAAAAAAGCAGGCCAGGAGATCGCAAAGAAGAGAGGCCTCGTCGGTTACAACCCAATGATGCACTGCGGTGGTATCCCACTCGGTCAGAGAGCACTCACCCCGTCCTTCATCTCAGGCACTGACATGATGGTCGAGATCGATGACCTCCACTACGTCAACAACTCTGCAATGCAGCAGATGTGGGACGACATCAGGAGGACTGTGGTCGTCGGTATGGACCTTGCACACGAGACCCTTGAGAAGAGGCTCGGTATCGAGGTCACACCTGAGACCATCAACCACTACCTTGAGACCCTCAACCACGCACTCCCAGGAGGAGCAGTAGTTCAGGAACACATGGTCGAGACCCACCCTGCACTCGTTGACGACTGTTATGTCAAGGTGTTCACCGGTGACGATGAACTTGCAGATGAGATCGACAAGCAGTTCCTCATCGACATCAACAAGACCTTCCCTGAGGACCAGGCAGAAACCATTAAGGCAGCTATCGGAAAGACCAGCTGGCAGGCAGCTCACATCCCAACCGTCGTCAGCAGAGTAACAGACGGTGCACAGACCAGCAGGTGGATGGCCATGCAGGTCGGTATGTCCTTCATCTCCGCATACAGCATGTGTGCCGGTGAAGCAGCAGTAGCTGACCTCTCATACGCTGCAAAGCACGCAGGTGTGCTCTCAATGGGTGAGATGCTCCCTGCAAGGCGTGCACGTGGTCCAAACGAGCCTGGAGGTATCTCCTTCGGTCACTTCGCAGATATCATCCAGACCAGCCGTGTAACACCTGAGGACCCGGCAAACGTCGCCCTCGAGGTAGTCGGCGCAGGATGCATGCTCTACGACCAGATCTGGCTCGGATCATACATGTCCGGTGGTGTCGGTTTCACTCAGTACGCAACTGCAGCATACACCAACAACATCCTTGATGACAACCTCTACTACAACGTAGACTACATCAACGACAAGTATAATGGTGCAGCAAAGACCGGTAAGGACAACAAGGTCAAGGCAACCCTCGATGTTGTCAAGGACATCGCAACAGAGTCCACCATATACGGTCTCGAGAACTACGAGAAATACCCGACCACACTCGAGGACCACTTCGGAGGTTCCCAGAGGGCAACCAGCCTCTCAGCAGCAGCAGGCTGTGCAACTGCAATCGCAACTGGAAACGGAAACGCCGGTCTCTCCGCATGGTACCTCTCAATGTACCTGCACAAGGAAGCACACGGCCGTCTCGGATTCTTCGGTTACGACCTGCAGGACCAGTGCGGTGCAACCAACGTATTCTCATACCAGTCCGACGAAGGTCTGGCTATCGAGCTCCGTGGACCAAACTACCCCAACTATGCAATGAACGTAGGACACCAGGGTGGATACTCCGGTATCACTTCCGCTGCACACGCAGGCCGTGGAGACGCATTCGCAGTCAACCCACTCATCAAGGTCTGTTTCGCAGACTCCCTCCTGCCCTTTGACTTCACTGCTCCAAGGAAGGAATTTGGTAGGGGAGCTCTCAGAGAGTTCGAGCCTGCTGGTGAGAGATCACTCATCATCCCGGCAAAGTAAATTAAATAAAACCAGAGTAGGCTTCATGCCTACTTCTCTTTTTTTTACGCCTCATGGTTTCACAGTCCTATGATAGCTTCCATGAATGCAGATTTCATCTGTGTTAATCCGTGTCTTAAATATAAATAGGGGAATACAATAAACCATAATTCTAAAAAGACACAGATTTACACAGATTTACACGGATTACACGGATTACACGGATTCCTGATGTCTTCTTCTTGTCCTGCGTTATTGATAATGCTTAAATATTGCAAAACCATTGGTTTTAACATATTTTCTATATCCAATCTACTATGTTCATTTTCGAAGGAGAGCGCAACATGCAATACAGTCTGGGAATAGATGCAGGTGGAACGTTTACAGACGCAGTTATCGTTCGTGATTCGGATGGCATGATAGTGGAGTCTGCCAAGGTGCTCACCACATATCCTGATCCTATAAACGGCATTAAAGGGGTCATTGATAAGCTGTCTCCCGAGTATGTGAAGGATGTCAAACTGGTTTCCGTATCAACGACCCTGTCCACGAACACCATACTTGAGGACACGGGTTTTCCAGTGGGCGTGATTCTGGTAGGTGACTATGTGATTCCCAAGGAGGGTTTCCCTGCAAAGTACTACGTCCGGCTAAGTGGAGGGCACACCAGCAACGGGGAGGAGGCTGCGTCCCTTGACGAGGAAGGTGTCAAGAAGTTCGCAATGGAGATAAAGGACAATGTTGCAGCTTTTGCAGTATCTTCCTTCTTCAGTAACAGGAACTCGGAGCATGAACTGAGGGTCAAGAAGATGATCCGCGAGCTTACCGGCTTGCCTGTGGTATGCGGACACGAGCTCTCCCAGGAAGTGGGAGCATACGACCGCTCCATAACAGCCTACCTTAACGCACAGCTGCTTCCAATCACGCACAAGTTCATCCAGTCCATCATGCAGGACATCCGTTCAAGGGGTATCGACGCCAGCCTCCTTATGCTCAAGTGTGATGGCTCGGTGGTGGGTATGGAAGAAGCCCTGGAAAGGCCCATAGAGTCTATCTTCTCGGGGCCAGCTGCCAGTCTTGTGGGCGCAGCCTATCTCACAGGATATGATACATGTGCCATGGTGGATGTGGGAGGTACAAGCACCGACGTGGCGCTTATACGCAACGGTATCCCGGAGCTGAGCGATCAGGGAGCTGTCGTGGGCGGCTGGAAGACAATGGTAAAGGCCATCAGGATGGAAACTTCCGCTACCGGCGGCGATAGCCATGTGTGGGTACACGATGAGAAGATGTTCATCGGTCCCAGGAGGGTAATTCCATTGTGTCGCGCTGCAGTGGAATATCCGGGTTTCATGGCCAAGCTCCAGGAGTGCAAGGCACCTTCCAGGAAGCTGTTCTGTGAGAATGTACAGCCAACAAAATTCTTCGTGAGAACGGCCAGCAGACCCTTGGAGCTGAGCAGGTTCGAGGAGGAGATATACGATGCCATACAGGGCGTACCCGTATCCTACCACGAGCTCTTCCTCAGGCTCAAGAAACAGCCCAGTGTCAGGTCGCTGGACAGCCTTATCCAGAAGCGCCTGGTGCAGGCCATTGCATTCACTCCCACTGATGCACTGCACGTGCTTGGCGAGTTCAGGCTCTGGGATGCTGAAGCATCCCGGATAGGAGCTGAAAGGCTTTCCAGGTTTGTCAAAATGACACCGGAAGAGTTCTGTTCCGAAGTGCGGCGCAAGGTTGCAAAGAACATGGCCCATGACCTGATATCTTATCTGATAGAGGGCATCCCGGAATCCGTGGTTGACAGGATCCTGTCAGGTGAGAACTTCACACGTTTCAAGATCGAGACCCCTGTAGTGCTACTTGGCGGCCCGGTGGGTGCTTTCAGGGAGGAGATGGGGAAGCTCATAGATGCGCAGATCATAGTCCCGGAACACTCGCGTGTAGGCAATGCAGTGGGTGCCCTCGTAGGTAAAGGCATCAAACGGGTGGAGATACTCGTGAAGAGGGACTTCGCCCCCATAACAGGCGAGGATGTCACTCTCGAGGAACTGAAGACTGCAAAGGAGGTCGTGAAGTACTTTGTGTTCACTCCTGAAAGAAGGCACATCTTCCCTGAGCATCTGGAAGCTATTGATTTTGCCATCAGCGCCGCAAAGAAAGCTGTAATGGACTATATGCAGGCAGCAGGATACTCTCCCGGTGACGTGGATATAGAAGTGACAAGGAAAGAGCTTTCCATCAGGGAAGGAGAAGAGCCTGTTGAGACCAAGGTCATTGTTGTGGGTATTGGCACATCAAGGGCGGTTGTCGAGAAGGATATCATCCCTGACTATATGAGAAAGAAGGCTATCAGTTCACGTAAGGCTTCAGAGTATTCGTATTCCGGAAAATGAATGAAGGGTGTTCACCCTTCAAGCATATCCAGCTTTGCCCCGAGTCTTTTCATATCATCAAAGAACCCGGGATAGGATATGTCCACGGACTCAACCGTATCGACAGTGGTATTCCCTGCCACCATGCCCGCTATTGTAAGTGACATGACTATCCTGTGATCGTGCCATCCGTGCAGCTCTGCACCCTGCAGTTCCCCTCCTGTGATTGTGAGGCTGTCCAGCTCTTCTTTTACGCTGATGCCCATCTTCGTGAGTTCTACTGCCATGGCATGCAGCCTGTCTGTCTCCTTGTAGCGCACATGCTCGGCGTTCCTGATCAGAGTGACACCCTCGGCGCACGCAGCAAGTACCGCAACGGTCGGTACAAGATCAGGAGTGGCACCTGCATCAAATGTTATAGCCTTCAGTTTCCCTTTTCCTGTTACCTTCACAGTACCTTCTTCCATGTCCCATATTATGTCGGCACCCATGCGCCTGAGCACATCAATTATTTCTACATCTCCCTGCTTTGAAGGGAACAGGTTCTTCACAACAACTGTGGACCCTGTCATGGCTGCGGCTGCAAGCAGGTAAGATGCTGATGAGAAATCCCCCGGTACGGTGTACTCCTTAAGGTTGTAGGCCTGGTTCGCGGGGATAACGAAACTGATATTTCCATTCTCTTTCGTGATTATTTCCACGCCTGCCTGCCTGAGCATCTCTATGGTGACATCCACGTATGGCCTGGACTTAAGGTTGCCTTTGATGGAGATTATGGTGTCCCTCTCTGTGAGAGGGGATGCTATGAGCAGGGCGGAGATGAACTGGGAACTAATGGAGCCTTCTATTGTGGCATTGCCGCCATTGAACCCGCCGCGGACCACAATGGGCGCACACCCGTTGCCATGGGTAGAGAATGCCTCAACTCCCAGATCGTTGAGCACTTCAAGCAGAGGTTTATTGGGACGCGTCCTGATGGAACTGTCACCTGTCAGTACGGTGCTGCCTTTTGCCAGTGCGGAGATGGCTGTCATGAACCTTAATGTAGTGCCTGAGTTGGCGACGTCTATAACATCATCAGGCACATTCGGCTTTCCCCGGAACCCGTGGACCACAAGCCTGTCATGCTGCTTCTCAATACGGGCACCAAAGGCCTCGCAGGCCCTGACCGTTGCCAGTGTGTCGGCTGAGAGGAGCGGCATGTTGACGACACATTCTTCCGAGAGTGAGGCTACGGTGATGGCCCTGTGTGTATAACTTTTTGAAGACGGTGCAAATACTTCACCATTGATCCTGGAGATGCCGGCAGATACTTTCATTTTAACCTCTTGTCCCGAAATTTGCAGTCCCGGTACATTTTCATAAACAGCGACGCACGTGTTCTTTTTGCTGTCAAGCAGGAAGCGATGTTATATATACGTATCTGTTCTATAACTTGTTGGATCCCACAAGCATTATCTCTAAGATAAAGTATATTTGATGACATATCCGATTGCTTCATTTATGAAGTCTAATCAGGATCGATGAAATTAGTCTCTTCATTAATTTGACTGAAAAATATATTAATTAAGCAGTTCAATTACTGCTATAGCATCTAATTAATATGTAGTCCCACAGGATAAGCAAAATGAACAGGCAGGCTATCATTGAAAAGGATATAAAGGCGATCCGGTTCGTCGTACTCTTGTACGTTGTCCTGGCCAGTGTCTGGATATTGTTCTCAGATGCTTTTCTTGCATGGTTTGTTTCAGATGTGGCTACATACTATAGGCTCCAGACCTACAAGGGATGGTTCTTTGTTGCTGTCACCGCCTCGATCCTGTACATATACCTGAATCCACGGACTGAATCACTCCGGAGTTCGCAGAAGGCTCTTTTTGAGACCAAGGAGCAGTTACGTGAAAGTGAGGAGAAGTACAGGACCCTTGTCAATGGGATGAATGACACTGTCTGGGTAACTGACTTTAAAGGGCGGATATCCGACGTGAATGATGCTGCAACCAGGACTCTTGGATATACCAGGGATGAAATGCTTTCCATGACGCTTGAGGATTTTGACGGTACACTGGCAACTGAAGAGCTGAAAAGCCAGGTAGGGCGAATACCGGAAGAAAGAAACCAGGTATTTGAAACCACTCTTATCACAAAAGACGGAATGACTGTTCCCGTAGAAATAAAATCAAGTCTGGTGAAGTACAATGGAAAAGAGTCTGTGCTGAGCATCGCAAGGGACATCACTGAGCGCCGAATTGCAGAGGAAGAGCTTAGAAGGAGACTGGACTACGAACTTGCTACAGTCGAATGCATGAGGTTTTTGCTGGAGCCGCAGGAAATGGATGTGATAATACCGAAGATAATGGAAAGGATCCATTACACGGTAGACAATAGCAGGACATATATATTCCAGAACGAAACAGACCCGGATCTTGGTCTCTGTATGTCCCAGATATACGAGATCGTTGGTGAAGGGGTTACAGAGCAAATAGATAATCCTCTTTTGAAGCATCTTCCATACAGTGAAGGATCGACAACACTTCTTGAAGTATTGCAGTCAAGACAACATTATGCTCATCTGGTTGAGCAACTTGATGAACCTGACAGGACTATCCTGGGAGAACAGGGCATCCTTTCGATCCTGATACTTCCCATATTCTCCGGGCAGGAACTGTGGGGTTTTATTGGCTTTGATGATTGCGTGAAAGCACGCCTGTGGCATGAGGATGACATAAAGCTTCTCAGGGTTGTGGCTGACGGCATCGGTGAAGCTATCCATCGAAAAGAGGCAGAAACGGCTCTAATGGAAAGTGAGGAGAGATTCAAGGCACTTCACAACGCCTCATTTGGAGGCATTGCCATTCATGATAAGGGTATTATACTCGACTGCAACCAGGGTCTTGCGGAATTATCAGGCTACGGTATTGAGGAGCTTATCGGGATGAATGGACTGTTGCTCATGGCAGAAAGATGCCGGGAGGTCGTTTTGAAAAATATCCTCTCTGATTACGAGGAACCATATGAAGCGACAGGACTCCGTAAAGATGGCACAGAATATCCTGTCAGGATCGAGGCACGGAATATCCCGTATAAAGGCAAACAGGTCCGTGTCACAGAATTCAGGGACATAACCGAGCAGAAGCAGGCTGAGATTTCACTTATTGAAGCCAAAATGATGGCAGAGGAGAGCAACCGTATCAAATCCGAGTTCCTGGCAAACATGAGCCATGAGCTGCGTACTCCGCTTACGGCAGTGATAGGCTTTTCAGATATCCTGAGCATGCAGAAGTTTGGAGAACTGAACAGCAAGCAGCTCGAGTTCACAGGCCATATCCTGAACAGTGGAAAGCACCTGCTCGAACTGATCAATGATATTCTTGATCTGTCGAAGATCGAGGCGGGCAAGATGGAACTTTACTGTGAGGATTTTTCAGTTGACACCCTGCTGGAAGAGGTGCAAAGGACAGTTTACCCTCTGGCTGCCAGAAAGAACATAGAACTTACTATAAAGAACGATGTCCTGCAGCCGGAAATGTTCGCTGACAGATTCAAGTTCAAGCAGATCATGTACAATCTGCTCAGCAATGCCATAAAGTTCACTCCTGATGACGGTAAGATCTCCGTTTTCGCCAAGCGGGACGGTAACTTCCTTGAAGTATCTGTCTCAGACACCGGTATAGGTATTTCTGCTGACAGGCTGGACGAGATATTCGATCCTTTCATGCAGGTGGACGCATCGAACAGAAGGAAGTATGGCGGTACAGGTCTTGGACTTGCACTAGTCAAGCGTTTTGTGGAAATGCATGGTGGCAAGGTCCGGGTGAAGAGCGAGGAAGGAAAGGGGAGCACTTTCATATTCACTCTTGCGGAGCAGAAGCCTGCTTTACACTGACTGGCAAAAAGCCTTTCCTTTCGAAGTATTCAATTACATTAACGCCAATCACTATTACTGATGGTGCGAAAAACTAAATGCTACAGCATAGGATATGGTAACCGGTCCTTTAATGATTTTGTGTGGATGCTTATACAGAACGGGATGACAAACCTTGTGGATATCAGAAGGTATCCCCAGTCAACGTTCGATGAATTCAATAAAGAGTCTCTGGAGAAGTCCCTTCCCCTGCACGATATAATCTACAATCACTGCGAAGGTGTTGGGGGGATGCGTGAATCCCCATATGTTGAGTATATGGGTACCGACGAGTTCAGGAGTAGTTTTTCAAAGCTTCTGGCATATATCGCCAAAGTGAATGAAGCCGGCGGAAAAGTAGTACTCATGTGTGCAGAGAAAAGCCCCAAGGGGTGCCACAGGCATTATCTTTCCATAAAGCTGGAAGAAAACGGAGTAGAGGTCATTCACCTGATCGAGCCCGGCCAGGTGAGCCTCTTTGACTTCTAATTCTGAATATGTCCTATTCACATTGCACGAAGACGCTTGATACGCTCCTCTGTCACAGGATGTGTCCTGAACAGGTTCATAAGCGAGCTTCCCTTGAGCGGGTTCACTATGAACATATGCGCAGTACTCTCGGATGCATGCACATCCCCTCTCCTTTCCACGTAATGCGCAGAGCCGTACTCAAGTTTCTCAAGTGCGTTTGCAAGCGCCCATGGTTTCTGTGAGATGCGTGCTCCTTCAGCGTCTGCGGCAAACTCCCTGGATCTTGAGATGGCAAGCTGGATTATTGTGGCTGCAATGGGTGCCACGATCGCCAGCGCGATGAATCCGATTATATTGCTGCTGCCTTCATTGTCCCTTCCGCCGAGACCACCGAAAATGGCCGCCCACTTCACCCAGGCAGCTATCATTGTGATAACGCCTGCTATGGTTGCGGCAACTGCACTGATCAGTGTGTCACGATTCCTGACATGTGCCAGTTCGTGTGCCAGCACGCCTTCCAGTTCTTCTGCATTGAGAAGGCTGAGTATGCCTGTGGTTGCAGCTACCGCTGCATGCTGGGGATTCCTTCCGGTTGCAAATGCATTAGGCATTGATGTGTGTACTATGTACACCTTAGGCATAGGAAGGTTTGCACGCAGTGCCAGCTTCTGCACGATCCCGTATAGCTGGGGATGATCAGCAGCTGTCACTTCCTGCGCGCGGTACATTTTGAGGACTATCTTATCGCTGTACCAGTAAGTACCAAAGTTCATGATAACTGCGAATATGAAGGCAATTA
>JASKKT010000083.1 GCA_030154025.1 Methanolobus sp. | reverse complement strand
CAGTGTCATCAACGGTTTCCATGTCTTCAGTTTCGTTCATGGCCCCAGTGTCATCAACGGTTTCCATGTCTTCAGTTTCATTCATTTCTTCCGTCTCGTTGACTATCTCCATGTCCTCTGTCTCGTTCATGGCTGTTTCGTTCATGTCTGTGGCATTCTCGGTATCATTCTCACAGAATCCGAGGGTCACCCAGGCATTGTCGTCTCCCATTTCTCCGATGTTACGGAAGTCAACAGAGATAACATATCCTTCCTCATTTACAGGAAGTGTTCCATTCCAGCTGTCGTTGAGATAGATGGTTATGGGTCCTGAATCTGTTGTGTTGTTGTCACCCTCATCATCCGCTTCGAATCTCTCGAGCACTGTCATGTTGTCGCTAAGATCGACCAGTGACCAGTTGCCATATGGAGCTGTCACATTGTCTATCTGATCGGCAGGTATATTGAACAGTATTGTCTCGATGGTTGTGTCCGGGAAGACATCCAGGGTTTCGTTTGTGAGCTCGATCTCAATGAAATACGGTGATGTTTCATTGTTGATCATCATTGTGGCATTCAGGTCGCCCTGGTACTCACTCTTGTTGTCCTCGACAGTGTTGATATAACAGACGATAAGTTCCTCATCTATTGGCTCTTCCACAGGCGGTTCCCCGGGCTCTCCGGGTTCCTCTACAGGCTCTTCAACTTCGCAGAAACCAAGTGTCACCCATGCACTGTCATTACCTGCCTCCCCGATATCCTCTATGTTGGCAGCAATTACATACCCTTCGTCGTTCTCAGGGAATGTGCCATTCCAGCTGTCATTGAAGTATATTGTGACCGGACCGCTCTCATTAACACTTTCGTTCATGGTTATCTTAGTAATGAACTTGCCAAATGGGTTAAGCATATCTTCATTCATAGTCAGCATTGTTGTGAAATTGCCGAACGGTTTCGTTTCCTCTTCCACTATTTCCGATATCTCCCATTCATTTCCAAGGGTGTCGTTTGCGTTAACTATCTGGTCCATCGGAACGTTCAGCACGATGGTCGTCAAAGTTGCGTTCGGGAACGTTTCCTGTGTATCGTTGGTCAGTTCGATCTCCGCGGTGTAAGGCGTGGTCTCATTGTTGACCAGCATTGTAGCATTGAGATCGCCCTCGTATTGGCTCTTATTCTCCTCTACGATGTTCAGGTAGCAGTTTGTCACATTGGTAACGTTGTCTGTAACATTATCTACTGGTGGTGTTACATTACCGTCCCCCGGTGTGACGTTGCCATCTCCTGGCGTTACGTTACCGTCCCCGGGAGTGACATTACCGTCTGTGACGTTATCATCACAGAACCCAAGAGTCACCCAGGCGCTGTCGTTTCCGGCATCACCTATGTTCTCGATGTCGACTGCTATCACATATCCCTCTGCGTTAGCCGGGAATGTGCCGTTCCAGCTATCGTTGAAGCTGATAGTCACCGGACCGCTTGCATTCTCAGTCGTCTCATCGATCTCAGCCATGACAACTGTGTTGGTCTGGCCTTGTTCATCAATCTCTACTATTGACCAGTTCCCGGCCTCGCTGCTCGCACTATCCTTTAGACGTTGACTTATCTCTCTTTGTTCCTATTTAATCTTTTCTAAATAGTTGACACTGTCATTATCATCATAATGATGAATTTCTGCTTTTTACTTATCTCTAAGACTTTTCTTTGCCAAAGTGAGATGATATTTTGCAGGTAGTATCCAAACGATAATCCTTCAAAGCAAAATATCTGCTTAGGTGAGAATAGTTACATCAAAAAAGGTGAAAGGAGTATGCTTACTCCTTCCTGCGCTGGAACATGAACGCAAGTCCAAGTATTGCTGTAATTGGCAGTGCAACAGTTGGGAACTCGGGAATCTCCTGGACATCTCATATATTTGAACCCAAGTCACGCCTTTCAGGGGATTTGAGCAGCTTGGGGACATGCAGAACTACGGGTAGGCCTTTACATTGTGCCTTTTCCAGTGCACTAAGGACCACAAAAAAGATTATGATTATCTGTTTTGATTGACTTATGACCAGCAAAGTCTCCATTGTTCCCTGCACCGACTATTCCCTTGCCGCAGAGGGTATCAGGGCCTCGGTCGATATTATAGGTGGTCTCTCCCCTGTTATCAAAAGTGGTGATCGTGTACTACTCAAACCCAACGTCCTTGCCGCGCGCAGGCCGGAGGATGCCGTAACCACGCACCCTGCCATAGTCTCGGAGATGTGCGAGATGGTACGCGAGGCAGGCGGCATCCCTGTGATCGGCGACGGCGCTGGTATCGCATTTATGGGGGCGACTGCCGAGGCCTTCGTAGCCTCAGGGATAGCTGCAGTTGCAGAGGAACAGCATGTTGAGCTCATCAACTTCCAGACCGCCGGTTTTGAGAAAGTGGATGTGCCGGGTGCCATGCACTTCCCTCAGCTCTTCGTATCAAAGGCTGTGCTGGACGCGGATGTGATCATATCCCTGCCCAAGCTCAAGACCCATGAGCTCACCTACTATACGGGTGCTGTCAAGAACATGTTTGGCGCGCTGCCGCTGAAGCATCGCAAGGAGATGCACCTCCTTGCTGAGAGAAAACTGTTCGGGGAGGCAGTCATCGACCTTTACTCCGTTGCGAAGCCTCATCTTGCTGTAATGGACGGTGTAGTCGGAATGGAAGGCAACGGTCCGTCACATGGTAATCCAGTGAACACAGGTGTCATTATGGCAAGTTATGAACCCGTTTCCCTGGATATAGCTGCATCCCGGCTGATAGGGCTTGACCCGATGGAGGTTCCTACCACAAGGGCGGCACTTGAGAGGGGATTAGCTACCTGTAAGCTTGAAATTGTTGGAGTTCCACTTGAAGAGGCATCGGTAAAGTACAAGCCTTCCAACGGTGGCATCCTGTTCAATGTCCCGCCTTTCATCACCCGTATATTCGGAAGATATTATTCCGTCAGGCCAGAAATTGATAATTCCAGGTGTATCCGATGCGGGGCATGTGTGAATGCTTGTCCTGTCAATGCGGTTGTGTGCGAGGGCGGAAAATTAAGCATAGATAAGGAACGATGCATCCTCTGCTACTGCTGCCGGGAGATGTGCCCCGAGGATGCGGTAGGATCTGATCGCTCCCTGCTTGCAAAAGTACTTACAAACGCCTGATGTGCAGAACAAAAAAGAACGCCAGCTCAAAGCCGGCATATCTCGCTTTTACGCAGCCAGTCGATATCCGACTGGTATAAGAGCCTCAGGTCCTTCAGTCCCAGCTTTAGCATGGCCAGGCGGCTTACGCCAAGACCCCATGCCAGTACCGGGTACTTGATTCCCAGCGGGTGTGTGACCTCTTTCCGGAACACGCCTGCTCCTCCAAGCTCGACCCATCCAAGTCCTTCCACATAGACCTCGGGCTCGACACTGGGCTCCGTGTACGGGAAGTAACCAGGCCTGAAGCGCACATCCTCGAACCCCATCCTGTGATAGAACTCCTTCAGGCAGCCCAGCAGGTTGGCAAAGGACATGTCCTTGTCCATCACAACGCCTTCAAGCTGCTCGAATTCGGGGGTGTGGGTGGGGTCTATTGTCTCGCGGCGATAGGCCCTGTCGATGGAGAAGGCCTTCACTGGAGGCTCGGGGTTGTCTGCCAGGTACTTGATGGTCAGGGCTGTGGTGTGTGTTCTCAAAACATTCCTGCAGGCTATCTCCTCGCTCCATGTCCCTCCCCAGCCGGTCGAATCGGTATCTCCGCCGTACTCGTGCATGGCGCAGACATTATCCTTGTATTCCCCCGGGAGTTCCGAGGTGCTTGAAAGGTGGAAAGTGTCCTGCATTTCCCTTGCAGGGTGATCCTGGGGCTGGAAGAGCGAGTCGAAGTTCCAGAAAGAGCTTTGTACGACCTCTCCCTTGATCTCGGTGAATCCCATATCCAGGAAGATGCGCCTCATCTGGTCTATAAGGCGTTGGTAGGGGTGGGACTTTGCTCCGTAGATTGCCTTTGGCTTAGTGTGGATATTGTAGGGCCTGAACTTCACATCCTTCCACTGTCCGCTCTTGAGCATCTCCGAGCTGATCTGGGCAACCTCTTCCTCTATAACGATACCGGAAGCGATGAGTTCAAGTCCCCGGGCAGTGATGCTAACTGAGCGGTGCTTTTCCTCTTTCCTGACCACCAGTTTGCGCTTAAGCAGATCTGCGATGGTTCCGGCATCCGCCTCAAGTTCCCCGAGAGTCCTCGCTTGGCCATCGAACTTTGCCAAGGCCTGCTCATCCTTTCCTGTGACTGCCTTTCCGGTGGGGACGACAACGCCATCCTCAATGCTTGCCCAGCCTTTGCGGCGCAGCCACCCTGTAGCTATCCCTGCCACTTCCGGGGAGAACATCTGCTTTAGATCCTGCATGGGTGTCGGTCCTGAGATACCCTCAATGACCCTCCTTTCCGGAAGTCCTTCGGAAGCATATCTCTTTCCTTCCTCGGTAAGCTCGTAGGTCTCAGTGACTGTCTCATCAAGCTCTGCAAGCCCCTTCTCCTCCAGCAGGAAAGCCGCCTGCATTGCAGTCTCGATCTTCATTCCTGCTTTTCCGGCAAGCTCTCCGGGGCTCGCCTTTTCAAGCTTCTCAAGTGAGATAAGCAGGTT
Organism: Methanolobus sp.; assembly: GCA_030154025.1. Lineage (GTDB taxonomy): Archaea > Halobacteriota > Methanosarcinia > Methanosarcinales > Methanosarcinaceae > Methanolobus. Next base: position 1,363 of record JASKKT010000083.1, on the reverse strand, counting down.
CTTTTCATTAGATGTGATATTGTATCTGTGAGTCATCAAAACGCCTCATTTCCTCTTTAATCCGTACTCATCAAGCCTGTCCTTTGCCTGTTCGCGCAGTTCCTGGTGCTGCCTGAGGAACTTCTCCATTCTTTCAGCAGCAAGAGCCTTGCAGTTGCCGCAGACCTTCTGTCCGCCCACACATTCGCTGTATATCTGAGCAAGCTCCTCCTCGTCCTCCACCAGGTGGAACATGAGCAGCTCATAAACAGAGCATTTCCCTGGCTCTCCGCCAAGCTGCTTCTGCTCCTCAAGTGTCATCCTGCCGCCTGTCTTTGCCCTCTTGACCTTCTTTGCGGCTTCCTTTGGTTCCTCCGTGAGTGAGATGTAACTTTCGGGAACGCTGCTTGACATCTTCCCGCCCTGCAGTCCCGACATGAACCTGTGGTAAGTGGAACAGGGAGGTACGAATGCGTACCCTCCGAACTCAAGCTCGACTTCCCTGACGATCCTGAGCAGCTCCTCAAAACCATCACAGTCCTGGACATCAAGATGCCCCTCGAACAGTTTTGACCTGCCGGGGATGCGCTCCTGAAGCTCCTTCATGGCATCCGGCGGTGCAGTCTTGCTCCTTATGCTGAAGTATCCCCTGCCGTCCTTATCCTTCCGCCTTTCGATCTTGAGCATGTTCATCTTGTTGCCCATTCCTCTTGTCAGGCGGATATGGGGGTCCTGGTCCGCACCCACAGGGATCACCGTGGGTTTTGGCCCGCCGTACTCCTCCAGCTGGGGGTGCAGTATGTCCGCACTCTGGGTCACGGCACTGAGCATGTGGGAGACACTTGTCTCTCCCGTGAACCCATATATGGCACTCAGTTCCGAGAAATTGGCCTTTGACCCGAGTTCGAATGCCAGGTCCTTGACCTGCTGCGAGCCGGACTGGAAGTATATATGCCCCTTTTGCTCAAAGCCAAGGGCTATGAGACTGATAATGTATTCTTCGATACCGATGTCCCTGCATCTTTCCCACGAGATGCCCCTTACCGCATGTGCCTCCCTGTCCGCGATGCCTACAAAAGCATCAGCTCCCTGCTGCTGGTGCCATATTATCTCTTCCATCACCATCTTGTGCCCGAGGTGTATCTTGCCCGAGGGCATGAATCCGCTCATGACGGAAAAAGGTTTTTTGTTGTTCATTGCATCGGCTATCAGGTCATAATCGCGATGTCCGAAAATGATCTTTCTGCGCATGTACCTGTGCGGATTGGGGATTTCCGGAAGCACATCCTCAAAAGGCAATATCCCGAACTCTTCGAACAGCTTGGAATAGTCCTCTATGAGCAGTGCGCTCCACGGGTCGATCTTCATGTTCATTTAAGGCCTC
>JASKKT010000082.1 GCA_030154025.1 Methanolobus sp. | reverse complement strand
GTATTGTATTCTGTGACAGTACCATCCTCTGCCACAAAGCGCATGTGCCCGTCCTTCATTGTCATCTCACTGACCAGCCTGCCGCTTGCATCATAATATTTCCAGCTGAACCTGTTGCCGTCCTCGGACCACATGTAATCGATCTTGGCATACTCGTCAGCAGGATTATTGGAGTTGAACTGGGCTTTGCACATCTCCACGCCATCAATCACCTCAGAACCAGTGATCTCCATGGAGACCTCTTCTCCAGTGCTCGGGTTTGATGATTTCCAGGAGCTGCCCACCGGGCACCAGTCATCTTCGCTATCCCCGGTTGCAGAGTACTCGTATTGAACGCCGTCTTCCTCGTATGTCACAGTTTCATCATCACTGCCAGTGCAGCCGGACACTGCCAGCGCAAGAACAGCTATAGGCAGAACGAATAACCATTTGTTTGCATAATAACCACGCTTAATGCTCTTGCCATAATGGATTTAAACTTATCGATTTATTCAAAGAGTTATCTGAAATAGATGAACAAGCCGGCTATGTATGCAAGGTATACTCCCAGTAGCAAGCCGCCTTCCCATCTTTCGAGTTTCCTCCGGGTTATGCCGAAGATCACCAGCAGCACCATTATCAGCAGCATGGCCGGAAAATCATACATAATTGACTGCTTTTGGATCTTCAGGTAACTTATCTGCGAGGAAACTCCCAGAATAAGAGTGATATCCATTATATTGGCACCGAGGATGTTACCGATAGAAATATCCTGATGGCCTTTAAGAGTTGAAGAAACTGCAGTGATGAGCTCCGGGAGAGAGGTGCCAAGAGCCACAAGGGTCAGGCCTATCAGCATCTGCGGAACTCCCAGCCATTCGGCAACGGCTATACCGGCATCCACAAGTATACGGCTGCCCAGCACCACCATAAGCGCACCCGTGACAAAAAGAAGGAGATCCTTTTTCATGTCCAGCAAAGGTGTTCGCTCCCGCTTGTTCCCCTCACCGTCAAAAACAGCTCTCTGAAGCTTGTAATTGTAATACATGAAGCCAACGAAGACCAATAGAAGGAGGATGCCGTCAAACGATGAGAGTACCTCATCGAGGGTTGTCAGGATAAGCAATAAGCCTGAAATGAGCATAAAAGCTCCTTTGCGCACGAAACCATGCTTATCGACATCAATGGCCCGGATGGCAATAATAAGACCCAGCACAAGGCCGATATTGCATATGGCAGAACCTACTGCATTGCCTACTGAAAGGTCCACATGACCCATATACACTGCCGTTACAGATACTGCAAACTCGGGAGACGTAGTGGCAAAACTGACTATCGTGGCGCCTACTATGATCTTTGGGATGCCACTCTTTTCTGATATGGAAACCGCTGATTCAACGAACCAGTCAGCTCCCTTGGTGATCATCAGCAGACTCAGGACAAGCAATAAGGCAGTTTCCAGTACCATGAGGCAGTTAATAGAGCCATATGGGATTTAAAGCTGTTCTACATGACAGTGCATCACGGCAAAAGCCACACAAAGCTTATTTGCCTTTTCGGACATTAGCAAGGTTGCAAGAATTTCAGCCAGATAAGACCGGCCTGTTAAAGACACTGTAATTTCACCAGAAAGAGATGATCCGATGAAGATCCACCCAAGATGTACATACTGCCTGCTCTCAAGGATACACATGGAAGCGGAGCTATCCACGGCTGAGGAGGAACTGACCCACAGGGCCATCCGTGGAGGGATAGAGATCCTGAACAGCACATATGCCCCGGGAATGCCTGCAGCAGCCCTTTCAACATTGATGCACAGGAAAGCCTACGAGATACTCAACGACAATGACCCCTACAGGGAAAAGAAGGAGCTGAGCAGCATGACAGCAGAAAGGTTCCTTCCTGTGATCAGGTCCCATGTATTCAACGGTGATAAAGATGATGCCGCCACTTTCAGGCGTGCCGTGCTTGCAGCAGTTATCGGGAACTACTTTGATTACGGGGTCATGGGACTGGATGTACCTATCGATATCTTTGACAGGACATTCACAGAGCACTTCAGGCGGGGCCTGGATATCGATGATACGGACAGAATGCTGGGAAGGCTGAAGAACGTGGTCTACCTTGCCGACAACTGCGGAGAGATCCTCATCGATACACTGGTCTTTGAGGTCATCAGGAAACTGGGCGGAAAGATCACACTGGTCGTACGCGGCGCTCCCATACTGAACGATGTAACTATGGAAGAGGTCGAACGGTTCAAAATTGCGGAAAAGGTGGACCGTGTGCTTACCACGGGTTCCAATGCCATCGGTGTCTGTATGGAGGAGGCACCTGCAGAACTGAAAGAGGCGCTGGCAAATGCATCCCTTATAATAAGCAAGGGCATGGCCAATTATGAGACCATGTCAGAAGAGAGTTATAGACCTATAGCCTATTTATTAAAGGTCAAGTGTGGCCCGGTGGGAGAAGATATAGGCGCCCCACTGGGATGCTCTGTGGCCAAGATGTTAGAATAGGGAGGCAAGACATGTGCGAGCTTAAAGCGGTGCTCCTGAAGGACGGTGAGCGCAAAACAGTTATGGAATCCGTTACAAAGATGCTTGTTGTGGGTGGCTCCGTGGAGCTTTATAGTATTCTCGGCGAGAGGGAGACCGTAGCAGGTTCTATAAAAGAGGTAGACTTCTCAAAAGGGGAAACTATAATAGTCGGTTAATGATATACCCACTCAAAAAGTTTGTATTCAGACTGGATACAGACCCCCTCACGGGGTTCATTTTCAATTTACAAAACATCAATATATCAAATACTAGACAGAAGGTACAATAGATGGTTAAGGTAAAAGTGGCAATAAACGGTTACGGCACCATAGGTAAAAGAGTTGCAGATGCGGTGAACCTGCAGGATGACATGGAGGTCGTGGGCATTTCCAAGACCAGACCCAACTTCGAGACCATGCTTGCACATGAAAAGGGTTATCCTGTGTACACTCTTGCAGAGAAGGCAGATGCAATGAAAAAGGCAGGTATCCCTGTGGCGGGCACCATAGAGAATATGATTGCCAACGCAGACATTGTGGTCGACTGTACACCGGGCGGTGTCGGAGAGGAGAACAAGGGCCTTTACGAGAAGGCAGGCGTCAAGGCCATATGGCAGGGTGGCGAGGAGCACGAGCTTGCAGGAGTCTCCTTCAATGCATCAGCCAATTATGAAGAAGCTTTCGGGAAGGATTTCGTAAGGGTGGTATCCTGTAACACCACCGGCCTGTGCAGGGTCATTTACCCGCTGGACCAGCAGTTCGGGGTCAACAAGGCAAGGGTCACCCTCATGAGAAGGGCAGCCGACCCCGGAGATGTGAAGAAGGGACCTATCAACGCAATAGTGCCAAACCCAATCAAACTGCCTTCACACCACGGCCCTGATGTCAAAACGGTGATGCCTCACATCAACATCGTGTCAACTGCAGTAAAGCTTCCTACAACCCTCATGCACGTGCACACAGTCAATATGGAACTTGATAAAGAATGCTCCGCAGAGGACGTGAGGAACATACTCAAAGAGCAGTCCCGTGTAAGGCTCATAGGCCAGGGCATTGGCTCCACTGCAGAGATAATCGAACTCGGAAGAGACCTCGGGCGCCCAAGGAACGACATGTGGGAGAACTGCGTATGGGATGACTCCGTCACCATGCATGAAGGCGAACTCTATTTCTTCCAGGCCATCCACCAGGAATCCATTGTGATCCCGGACAATGTGGATGCTATCCGCTCCATGATGGAACTTGAGAAGGACGGCGCAAGATCAATAGCCAAGACTAACAGGGCAATGGGTATCTGATACCCATTCTCCTTATGGCTGAAGCTGACTATTTTCTGAGCTTGAGCGACCGGATAGCCTGTGCTGTCCATGACAGGATCAAGGATATCGTGGGAACGCTCAGGGCCGGCAACACGCTCTACATGGGAGCCGACGGCACTCCCACAAAGGCCATAGACGACATCTCGGAAAGGGTCATTCTGGAAATACTCTCGGAGGAAGGCAGGCCCATGCGCATACTCAGCGAAGAGTGTGGTGAAAAGATAATAGGTTCATCCCCCGAGTATACTATTATAGTCGACCCCATTGACGGAACCTATAATGCATGCTTCGGAATCCCTTTCTACAGCATATCCCTCGCGTTCAAGCATGCCTGCGAAGAAGAAGTATGCTTCGGGTATGTGAAGAACATGGCAACAGGAGATATTTTCCACGCATACAGGGGAAAAGGGGCTTTTCTGAATTCCGAGAGAATAGAAATATCTAATAAGCCAGACATAAGTAAATTCTGTATAAGTGTGTACGGGTACAGGCCTCATGTGAGGGAGACCACCATGCTTTGCAGACAGGTCAGGAGAGTAAGGATACTCGGAAGCGTGGCTCTTGAGCTGTGCTATGTCGCTGCGGGAAAGTTCGATGCCTTTGTCGACGTGCGGGGCTCTCTGCGCCTGACAGATGTGGCAGCAGGCAAACTGATAATAGAAGAGGCGGGAGGAGTCGTTACCAATGGTTCGGGAGCTCCACTGTATCTTGAGGATAGTGTAATGAACAAGGTGTACATGGTTGCATCCAACGGACATGCGCATGAGGATATTTTGAAGCTTATGGCAGGAAGTTCGCATGAGGGTTAAAAAGATAGGAATTGTGTCACGTTACGATAACCGTGAGGCCCTTGAGATGGCCGAAAGTATCGTGCAGACCTTCGGGAACAAGGTGGATATTGTAATGTCCCCCAAGACCGCAGAGCATCTGGGAAGAGGAGACAAGGCTGTCCCTGTTGAAAAAATGAGGCAGGCAGGCGCCGAACTGGTCATATCTATCGGAGGCGACGGTACCGTCCTCCGTAACATTTCCAAGATGGAAGACCCCCTCCCTGTGCTTGGTATCAACATGGGCACACTGGGGTTCCTTGTTGATGTGCAGCCAGAGGAAGCTCTCAGCGCAGTCAAGGACGTACTGAAGGGATTCAGTTTCACGGAACGCAGCCGCCTGGGTGTTATGTTCAACGGGGAGCCGCTTCCCCCTGCGACTAATGAAGTTGTGTTCATCACTGCAAGGCCTGCAAAGATACTTACTTTCAGGGTATCTCTCGATGAATCACTTATCGAGGAGCTCCGGGCAGACGGAGTGGTCATTGCGACCCCTACCGGATCAACGGCCTATGCAATGAGCGCAGGAGGGCCTATTGTTGACCCCAGGGTCAATGCTTCCCTTGTGGTACCTCTGGCACCGTTCAAACTTTCGGCAAGACCCTGGGTGGTTCCTGCGTCCAGCACCATTAAGGTGGAGATGGTGATCCCTGAGAAGGAAGCAGTCATTGTCATTGACGGGCAGCACACATACGGCATAAAGGCCAGAGATGTCGTCACACTTACAAGAGCAAGTAACCCGGCAAGGTTTGTCAGTAGTTCTGTTAACGGTTTTTACGAAAAGGTACAGAGTAAACTTACATGACCCATGTTCAATGCAGGCCTGGTACCGGGCAACTCAGGACCAGATCTCATACGGGGAGCAGATCCACCAAGAATGCAGGCACTTACCTTCCTCTCACCAGATAAAGATTGCCGTTTGAGCACAGGTATCACAGCCTCATACCCTGGTAAAAAAGGCTTAAAATCCTAAAACTTAAATATGTAACAGGAACTTTCGTCATCCACAGGAAAAAAGAGCATGTCACAAATCGAAGCGTATTCCAGGAATAAACTTGTCGATTGCCTTGATCTGAAGCCTCTTGATATCGAGATCTGCGATGTCACACTCCGTGACGGAGAACAGACACCAGGTGTTGTTTTTACCAGGGAGGAGAAAATAGCGCTTGCAACTGAGCTTGACGCCGTGGGAGTCGAGATCATCGAATCAGGCTTCCCGGTAGTATCATCTGATGAAAAGGCCATAGTGAAGGAGATAGCGAACATGGGTCTCAAAGCCAAGACCTGCTGCCTCTCACGTTCTGTTATAAGTGATGTGGAAACTGCTGTGGATTGTGATGT